>JAIKWS010000095.1 GCA_024684515.1 Prevotella sp. | reverse complement strand
GTTATCTGCGGCGCAACGACAGTTAGTTTGTCGTTGAGTTCTTGTGAGCAGGCCTACGCGCAGGAGGATAATCCCGTGCCGCAGGTGACAAGTGAGGAGCTGATTCGCACCAGCCAGAGCTGGGACGGCGTGGAGCTGCCCGACTATTTACAGGGCCGGCCGGAGCTGGTGGCGGTGAAGTACGTGTTCCCCGCCGGTGAGAAACTGGGCTGGCACCACCATCCCGTGATGAATTATGGCGTGCTGGTGCAGGGCGAACTGACCATCATCGGAAAGGACGGCAAGGAGAAAGTGGTACACGAGGGCGAGGCCGTCGTGGAGATGGTGAACACGATCCACCGCGGCGAGAACCGTGGCACGAAGCCCGTCATCCTCTACATGTTCTACCTCTCGCAGAAGGACCTGCCCCTGGCCGTGCAGCATCCGGAGATTCCGCTGGAGTAGGACCTTAGACAGACTATTTACATAACTTTATTAAAGAAGCAGCAAAGAAATCATTATGGAGTAAAGTGCTGATGCTGGCACTCATGTGCGCAATGAGCACGACTTTTACTGCTTGCAGCGATGACGACGATAACAACAACGACAGCAGCAAGAACAGCGAACAGAAACAGCAGGAACAGGAAGACAGGATCGAGAAATTCTGGTCGGTTGCCAGTCAGTTGGTAGGTAGCGACGTCTACACCACCGACTATGAAGGTCAGACCTTCGAACCCACCATCGGCAACCCCGATAGCGACGGCTCCCTGGTGCGCGTGGTGCAGACCAACGACCTGCAGACGGCCGCACAGCGCTTTGCCAACCTCACCGGTGCCACCATCGACGAGAACACCCCCTCGTACACCTACGACGACCCCGACGTGGGCACCCTCACCTATACCCGTGTGGCCGATGGCAACGTGTGGGCTACCGTCGATGTAGACATCAAGCAGATACCCCACCTGCAGCAGATTGTCTATCGCGCCAGCTCGGGTGAGAACGGCTCCTTCGGCAATGTCAAGGCCTACTACCGCTTCGGTGACATCGTCATGCGCACCTTGAACGGTAAGCAGGAGTACTGGATCTGCGTGCGTCCTGCCTTTAGCTATGAGGGCAAGGAAGAGAGCCACTGGGTATGCGTCAACAGCCTGCCGGCGAAGAATATCTTCCATTATAAAGGTTCTAACGGTAACGACTACTATGTCCCCACGGGCATCGGTGAGGATAAGGAGAACATGCAGAACTTTACCGAGATGCTCTTCGCCATCTTCAGAAGCAATGAGTGGGAGAGTAACCTAAGGAACCACCAGGACGGCTTGCTATGGGGATACAGCGGCATGCCCATCTTCGGCGACTTCAGCCGTAAGAATGCCGATTACCACAACAGCTATTTCTGGTCGCACGTGAAGCAAGCGTGGTACTACCTGGGCCGTAGAGACAATCTGGTCAAGAAGGCCATAGGCCTGGATTATGAGACGCTGTCAGAATATATGACCAAAGGCGATTCTCCTGCTGTCAACCTGCTCTACAAAGGCTACTCCTGGCTGACTGCGTTCAGCTGGAACCTCACCCTCAATGAGGCAGAATACAGAAACGGCACAGGCAAGGAAGCCAACATGCACGATGCTGACTACCTGAAAATCAAGAATGACGTCAGCGATAGTCGTGTTGATGTCTGCAGCGATGTGTCAAATACTCAAAATTACTATGGTTTCTTTGTCGATGATCTGTACCACTGGGTGATTCGTCACGCCACAGGCAAACAGCTCAATGGCGGTCGTAAGCTGAGTCCTGAGCAAGCCATAGGCAATGGCTTCTCTACCGCCTATCGCTACTATGATTACTATCCGGAAGAGTATGCCAGAATGACCAATGGCCATCATGGTCCTGAGGTCAGCGAGGCATTCGGTCCCGAACTAGCCGGCGAGCTCAGACCGGGCCTCGATGCTCCGGCAATTGGTACAATCATAGGTGCTGATGGCAAGTTCTATGAGAATACGTCTTCTGCCAATCAATACGGCAATGGTGCTGTGTCTATTGTCTGCGCACTCAATGGTGAGGACTATGTAGAGCAATCAACGCACTATAACGGACTCGCCATGGGCATCGAGATGATGGACGGTGAACTATGGATCGATGGTGATGATGAGGTTGATGAAAACTGTATGAAATACATGTATGAGGATGATTACACAGGACGAGCCGCAACCGCTCATCTCGCTAATGGCTGCGGAGCGGGCCACAACCATCCCATAGCGAAAAAACTGTCCAATGGCGACTATCCCCGTCGCTTCAATCAAGATGTTGCCGCTTCGGGCAAATTCAGCAACTGGTTTATACCCTCATTAGGACAGTGGGCACTAGCCATGAAAAGTTTCGGCCTGAGCTGGGATGAAGACCGGGATACTTATGCGGCATTCAAGCACATGGATGAAATCGATGGCCTGAGAAAACGCTTGCGGACAGCCGGTATTAGATGGGAGGATAACTATAGTACAGAGAAGCTCTAGACCACGACGGTGGATAGATTCGGAGGCGTTTATCTCTGCTCGTTCATGATGAATGATACAACAAACGATGCTCCGAAGGGTACCCCCCAAAAGGACAAACTGAATACCATCCCCTTCATCGCATTCGAGTACGGTGAAGGAGCCATTGGCTTTTAAACTACTCTCCCTGTTATTGCCAATAACGATACCTCATGCCCGGGCATGGGGGATTGTTGTGATAGGCATCACCAGCCCTGTTTTTTATGCCCGGAAAATTTGGTGGTCTCAGTTTTTTTTCGTACCTTTGTAGTGTGTTCAGAAAGGGCGGGCAACCGCTGGCTGACACGCAGCTAATACCATTTATTCACATTTTAAACACACACACCACTATGAACAAGACAGTCAAACTGGTCCTCCAGATCATCAGTTACGTCATCACCGCCATCCTCGGCGCTTTCGGCGGCGCACAGCTGTAGTCACTCATCACTCACAACTCATCACTCATCACTCACAAGTCATGTCCGACAAGTTCAAATCTTCCCAGTACGTCTGTGCGGTGCTGCTCATCGTGAGCAGCATAGCACTCGTGGCCTATCAGGTGGTCAGCATCGACGACGTGGCCGCAGGACTGCTCTACTACGTCGCCCAGTCGTTCCTGCTGGCAGGATCTATCTTCGGACTCGACCAGTACATCCGTATCATTAAAAAGGACAATCATGAAAACACAAGAAAGTAACAGCATCCAGTTCGACGGCCTCCGTCTGTCGACGCATTTCACGCTCGGCGAGTTCCTCAACCTGGGCAAGTATCCAGACAACATCCCCACCATGGAGCACGTGGTGAACATGACCTACGGCTGCCTGATGATCCTCGAGCCCGCCCGCCGGCAGGTAGGCCCCATCCTCGTCAGCTCCGGCTATCGCAACCCCCGCGTCAACCAGCTGGTGGGCGGCGTGCCCAACTCACAGCACCAGCAGGGACAGACTGCCGACATCCGACCCAAAGACCCGCAGCAGTTCCAGCAGCTCGTAGACTTCCTCCGCCACCACGAGCTGACCGACCAGCTGCTCACCGGCAACGGATGGCTCCACATCTCGTGGAAGCCCTGTGGCACCCCCCGCCGCTTCGTCCGCATCGGCTACTACCGCTGACACCTCCTTCACACTCTCTCTTTCTCTCGCACCATAACCGCACCAGGGTATCGTCTCCCCGCGTGCGGTTATGCCTTTGATCCAAAGACAGGCCCTCCCTTTTGGGGAATGGGTCCTTTCGGGAGCAGGCAGACTAGACACGAAGTGTGAAAGGTGGCGTGCTGAAATGACGGTGTGAGAGGCGGGGAAATGAAAATAGGAGGAAACGAATTCGTTTTCCTCCTATTCGATGGTCAGTTCTGCATCTTATTTCTGGGCAGCCTTTCCCAGCGCGAGGGCTTTGATGTTGGCCTCTACGATGGCGTCGCCCTTGCGTCCGAACACCCTGCGGATGGCAGCCTCGAGCTTCTCGTATTCCAGTCCCAGCGCCTTCTGTGCGGCACCCAGCAGGATGACGTTGGCCGAGCGGGGCACAGCATTGTCTTTGGCCATCTGCTCGATATCGATGCTGATGACATGTGGCAGCTTCTCCAGGTCGCCCTTGATGACCTCCATGTCAGGATAGTTGGGGATGTTCACGAAGGGAGTGCTCGAGGTGATCACCCAGCCGTCGTTCTTCAGCCAGGGCAGGTAGCGGAGCGCCTCCATGGGCTCCATCGAGATGATGACGTCGGCACCGCCACGGGCTATCAGGTCGCTGTGGATGGGCTCTGAGGAGATGCGCAGATTGGACTGCACATCACCGCCGCGCTGGCTCATGCCGTGCACCTCAGCCTGCTTGATATATAGGTTCTCGTTCATGGCGGCCTCGCCAATGATCGTGGCTATGCTGAGGATGCCTTGTCCTCCTACGCCACAAAGGATAATATCGACTTTCATGTACTTTCCTGTTATAAAAAAACTACGACTTGGCTTGTGCCTTCTTCTGTTTCAGGTGGCGCTGCAGGGTCTGCATGCACTCACGACGCGGGATGATGACGCTGGTGCCGTGATAATTGATCTCATCGCGGATGGCCTGTGTGATCTCCTGCATGTTCTTGGGCAGGGGAACGACCACTCGCAGGTGCTCGTCGCTCAGTCCCAGTCCGCGGCAGATGGCCTCGAACTTGTTGGTGCCTGCCGAGTCCTGGCCTCCCGTCATGCCTGTTGTCAGGTTGTCGCTGATGATGATGGTGATGTCGGCATTCTCGTTGATGGCATCCAGGAGTCCCGTCATGCCGCTATGCGTGAACGTCGAGTCGCCGATGACGGCAACGGCAGGCCATTGTCCGGCATCGGCAGCACCCTTGGCCATGGTGATAGAGGCACCCATGTCGACACACGAATGGATGGCACGATAGGGGGGCAGGAAGCCCAGCGTGTAGCATCCGATATCGCCAAACACGCGGGGGTTGTCATACTCGCGCAGCACCTCGTTGAGCGCAGCATAGACATCGCGGTGGCCACAGCCCTGGCAGAGTGCCGGCGGCCGTGGGGCCACATCCTCGCAGGGAGCGAAGCATTGTCCGCTCTCCATGCCTAGCGCTTTCTTCACCACGTCGGGGTTCAGCTCGCCAGTACGGGGCAGGGAGCCGTCGAGCTTGCCATGAACATTCTTCATGTCGGCGACGCCTCGTACCATATCCTCGATAAACGGCTGTCCCTCCTCGACGATGAGCACCTCGCTGCACTCGTCGAGCATGCGGCGTACCAGGGCCTTCGGCAGCGGGTATTGCGAGATCTTCAGCAGCGGATAGGGACACCCATCGGGGAAGCACTCGCAGACGTAGTTGTAGCCGATGCCGCTGGCTATGATGCCCAGACGGTGGTCGCTGCCCTCCGCATAGTTGTTATATGGCGACCTGGTGGCGTCATCCTCCAGCTGCAGCTGCTGTGCCGTCACGTGGTCGTTACGCTTGCGAGCATTGGCAGGCAGCAGCACCCAGTTCTGTGCGGCAGCGTTGTAGTTCAGCGCCTTCTGCTCGTCGGCCTCGGCCTTCACCTCGACCACGGCACGGCTGTGGGCCATGCGGGTGGTGACACGCATGAGGACAGGCAGGCAGACACGCTCGCTATACTCAAACGCCTGGGCCATCATGTCGTAGGCCTCCTGCTGGTTTGACGGCTCAAAGATGGGCACCATGGCGAACTTGCCGTAGAACCGCGAGTCCTGCTCGTCCTGCGAGGAGTGCATAGACGGATCGTCGGCCACGAGCACGATAACGCCTCCGTTGACACCCGTCATGCCGCTGTTCACAAAAGGATCGGCACACACATTCATGCCCACGTGCTTCATGCACACCAGGGCGCGCTTGCCCATGAACGACATGCCCAGCGCCTCTTCCATAGCCGTCTTCTCGTTGGTGCTCCAGCGGCTGTGGACAGCACGCTCCCTGGCAAGTGGCGACAGCTGGATATACTCTGTGATTTCCGTGGAAGGAGTTCCAGGATAGGCATACACGCCACTCAGCCCGGCATCTAGTGCTCCCTGGGCAATGGCCTCGTCGCCTAAAAGTAGTTTTCTCATATCAACATCTATTTTAGTTACGAATTGTCCGGCAAAGGTAGTAAATAATGTGCAAATAGACAAGGAAAACGCACAAAAAGTACTCAAAAGTGGGAGAAGAGGGTGGGGACTTTCGTCATTCTGACTGAGAAAAATGAAGAATTGCTTGCATTTTCGCTCACTTATTTGTACCTTTGCACATGATTTGAAAAACGAGACATCGAGTATGATAAACTATTTCCGCCATGCGCTATTGCTGGCAATGGGCGTTGTCTGCTGCCATTATGCCGGAGCACAGTCGGCCGACGAGGATATATGGAAGGAGATCAACCTGCACGAGGTGGACTACCAGAAGTCGAAGAACTACTGTGTCCGTCTGTTCGGCTACTACCGCTTCATCGACGACGGGACGATGTTTACCAAGGGGCGCCAGCATAAGCTCTACCGCGTCAGCGAGGGCATCAGCTATATCGACGTGCGCTACAGCAAGGAAGCCGACGACGGTGGACAAACCCTGGTGTCGAGAAATCTTGTACATCCCGACAAGAGTGGCGATATGATGGATTTCTATGAGCTGAAACCATACACCTTTCTGGAGAAGGCACGACGGTTGCCCAAGTACTACACGATCGACGAGCGAGGTGAATCGACCAGCGTCTTCACCAAGGGCAAGCTGGCCGGTACGGTGACCAGGAATCGTGCCCGGCAGGAGCTGCGTATGGAATACAATGCCCTGGCTCCTGATACCATGTTTCGGTTCAATATACTGCTGGTTTCGGGAAAGCTGAAGAATATAATGGCCGATGCCGTCTATCGTCTTGACGACAGCGGTGTGGACTATGTGCCGCAGGGCAACCTGAAGCAGGTGGTGTTTGATGGAGACGTGGATATGAATATCATGGGCACACGAGAGGTATTCCATGAGCATACCGTGTTCTGTGTCGACAGCGTGGTCTATATGACCAGGGATGAGTACAAGGCAGACAAAAGGCTGTCGAACAAGGAGCGCAGGAGGCTTGCCGGATATACAGCCAAGGACATAGACCGCCTGAAGGCCAAATATGGCGTGAGGGCACTCTCGCAGGAGGTGCTCCGGCGGATAGAAGACCAGCGGGACTGGGACGATGCCTACGAGCAATGGCTGCAGACAAGATAGTAGCGCCACAGCATCAGGGACCTGGCAAACGTAATACAAGAATCCAGAACATGAAATGGAAAAAATGAAGAAAATGTCAAAGAAACTATGGGCAGCTATCCTTTTGGGATGTCTGAGCGCACCAGTCTCTGCTGGTGAGGTGAGCGACACACTAGTGATAGAAGATGTCAACAAGGTGAAAATCGAAACCCGCGACACCGTTCAGCGTATCGTCATGAATGGCAGGAAGGGTGAGCCCGATTTCCAATACGTGCAGCGCATCAGCATCCCCGACTCGTCGGCGGTGAGACGCACCATGATGAATGTTCGTGATTTCAATAAAATCGTCTTCAGGAAAAAGAACGGCAGCGACTCGGAATGGGAAGGCAGGGGACATTTCAATCTGGGTTTGAACACAATGGTGGGTACTCCTGACGGCTACGACTTCAAGCTATGGCCGTCGTTTGCGCTAGGCCTGGGCTGGACAGCCTATTGGCATCCCTATGGCAAGCATAACGAATGGGGTATCGGCTGGGCATTGGAATGGCGGTCGTTTGCCTCCGACAAGAAGTCGTACTGGACAAAAACGGGCGACATGATGGCGCTCACACCCTATCCGGCAGGACAGAAGAGCTCGTCGACCAAGCTCAAAGTGTTCGCCCTGCAGCTGCCACTTACCTTTACCCACTATTTCGACCAGGATTGCGACTGGGGACTCACCGTGGGAGCTATCGTCAACTGGAACTTCCATACCTATGCCAGTTATGGATATGAAACAGGAAATGAAGACCACAGCATCTCCCTGAAGAAGATCGGAACCCGTCCGTTCACCGTGGATGCTATCGTGAAGGTGAAAACCCCGTGGCTGCCCTCCCTCTACTGTAAGTACAGTCCGATGAAATTCTTCAAAGACAACCGTGGACCCGAGATGAACCAGCTTAGCTTTGGCGTATTCTTTTAACCAACATTCAATATTTCAACAACTATGAACAGACTAAATGTAACCATTGCAATGCTGTGCGCAGCCCTGGGTATGCAAGCAGCAGACGACGTCACTATCCGTCGCAATCAGGTGGGCTATGCCCCACAGCAAGAAAAGATCGTGGTCGTAGAAGGTGCTAACCCAGGTAGCAAGCTACGTCTGACCGCCCCTGACGGCACGGTGACCAAACCCAGAGTGGTGCGCAAGAGCACCTCGCCCTGGTCGGGGAAGACCCGCTATGTGGTCAATCTGGGCGATGCTTCGCAGACGGGCACCTATCAGCTTAGCATGGGCAAGCGCAAGGCATGCTCCATCACCGTGGCTGAGCATCCGTTGCGGAAGATTGCCAACTCATCGCTGCGACTCTTCTACCTCATCCGCTCGGGAGTGGCCATCGACCGTGGCGGCGTGTACAACCGTCCGATGGGACATCCTGACACGCGTGTGCTCATCCATCCGTCGGCAGCATCGTCACTACGGCCTGCCGGTACCGTGATCAGCTCGCCACTAGGATGGTACGACGCTGGCGACTACAATAAATATGTGGTCAACTCAGCCTTCAGCATCGGACTGATGTTCTCAGCCTACGAACAGCAGACGGCCTATTTCAATGCCCTGAAGACCGATATCCCGGAGAGTGGTAACCAGACGCCGGACTTCCTCGACGAGATGATGTTCAACCTGCAATGGCTCTTTACCATGCAGGATCCACAGGACGGTGGCGTCTACCACAAGCTGACCACTCCCAACTTCGAGGGCTTTATCATGCCGGCAGCCTGCAAGCAGCCACGCTATGTGGTACAGAAGAGCGTGACAGCCACCCTCGACTTTGCCGCCGTGATGGCAGATGCTGCCCGTCTTTACGAGCCCTATAGCCAGGACTATCCCGGCTTTGCTGCCCAGGCAGCAGCCGTTGCTGAGCGCGCCTATCAATGGGCGGTGGCCAATCCCAGGGCCTACTATCATCAGGAGCAGCTGAAGAATCCCGGCGTGAGCACAGGTACCTATGGCGACAACAATGCCGGCGATGAGTTCTTCTGGGCAGCATCGGCACTATGGCGGCTGACGGGCAAGCAAGTCTATCTCGATGCTGCACGCCAGTATCAGCCCAAGCGCTTCACGGCTCCCACCTGGGGTAATGTGGCCTCGCTGGGTGCCTACGAATGGCTGGCAGCCAAGCAGGATGCCCCGCTCTTTGCTCCGATGAAGACACAGCTGATGGACTATTGTGAGACGCTGGTCAAGCAGGTGCCCACATCGCAGTTCCATGCTCCCTTTGGCAATAGCCCACGTGATTTCGGCTGGGGCTGTCTGGCAGAGAACTGCTGCTGTCCGGCAATGGCCTTGCTCTATGCCGACCAGCTACAGGGCACCAGCAAGTATCGTCCCTATGCCTTGCAGAATGCTGACTATCTGCTAGGTCGTAATGCCACGGGCTATTGCTTCGTGACAGGCTTCGGGGATCAGCCAGCCATGAATCCTCATCATCGTATCTCGGCTGCCGATCAGGTGGAGGCGCCCTTCCCAGGCATGCTGGTGGGTGGTCCCAACCCTGGGCAGCAGGACAAGAATGGTGCTGAGTTCACCTATCCGTCAAACCATCCTGACGAGTCGTATGCCGACCACTCAGGCAGCTATGCCTCCAACGAGATAGCTATCAACTGGAATGCCTCGCTGGTAGCCCTGCTGTGCTGGCTGGACGCTACGGAGTGAGGACTCCTATGGAAAGGCTGCGGGAAGAAAATTACTGCTCACCTTTCATCTTTTCCAGGTTGCGCCGGGCCAAGGCCATATCCTGTGCTGCGGCCTGTTCAAACCAATAGCGTGCAGAGTCATGATTCTGGGGTACTCCCTGTCCGTCGCGATAGAGAGTACCCAGATTGTTTTGTGCGGCAGCATGTCCACGACAGGCAGCAGCGAGATACCACTTGCGGGCTTCGGCAAAGTCGCGAGCCACACCCTTGCCTGCCTGGTAGAGCCATCCCAGGTTCGACTGTGCCAGGATGTTGTCTTGCTCTGCTGCCCGCAGGAACCACTTGGCGGCTTCAGCATAGTCGCGCAGCACACCCTGTCCGTCCTTGTACATCACGCCAAGATTGTTCTGTGCTTCGGAAAGGCCTAGCTCTGCCGCCAGGCGATAGCAGCAGGCAGCCTGTATATATTGGTGACGCTGGTCGAGGGTGATGGCTTGTCGCATCAGGCGCCTGGCATCGTCGTTGGTCATTTTTGACGTCAACTCCGCTATCGACCTGTTGTCGGCATTCCCGTTCTGGCCTCCACATCCATTTATCATCAGTAAGAAGAGTGTAGCAATGATCGTATTCTTCATATTGCGAGCATGTTGTTCTATCCGGCAATCATGTTGAGCAAATCGCGGCTTGTCAGCTTATGGCTCTGGCTGGTGCCCTCGAGCATGGCGTCGGCCAGGTTGCGCTTGGTCTCATGCAGTCGCAGGATCTTCTCTTCGATGGTGTGCTGGGCTATGAAGTGGTAGACGGTGACATTTTGCTGCTGGCCAATGCGGTAGGCGCGGTCGGTGGCCTGTTGCTCGATGGCAGGATTCCACCATGGGTCGAGGTGGATGACGTAGTTGGCACCTGTGAGGTTCAGTCCCAGTCCTCCTGCCTTGAGGCTGATGAGGAATACCTGTTGCAGCCCGTGCTGGAACTCCTGCACCAGCTTGTCGCGCTGCGCCATGGGCACGCTGCCGTCCAGATAGGCATATTTGACGCCAGCCTTGTCGAGCGCCTTGCGGATGATGGTGAGGAACGATGTGAACTGGCTGAAAACCAGCACGCTGTTGCCTCCCTCGGTAATCTCGCTCACTAGTTGCATGAGCAGGGTGACCTTGGCACTTTCGCCTCCTGCCCATTTCTTCTCAGCCAGCTGAGGGGCACAGGCAGCCTGTCTGAGACGGGTGATCTCGGCGAGCGTGTTCACGCTGGGACTGCTGCCCTTCTCCTCCTCGAGCAACTCCTTAGCCTTTCGGCGGATGACCTCGTAGACGGCCATCTCCTCATCGCTCAGTTCAACAGGCATGATAATGTCTTGCTTCTCAGGTAGCTCTTCGATCACCTCCTGCTTGGTGCGACGAAGTATGAAGGGACGGATGATGCGCCGCAACTGCTTCGAACGCTCTTTGTTGTCCTGCTGTTCGATGGGTAGGATATATTTCTGCGAGAACTGGTCGTAGCTGCCCAGCAGTCCAGGATTGATGAACTGATAGAGATTCCACAGTTCGCCAAGATGATTCTGAACGGGTGTGCCCGTGAGGATGATCCGGTTGTGGGCTTTGAGCTGCATGACAGCCTGCGAGGTCTTGGTGTCGCGGTTCTTGATGACGTGAGCCTCGTCCAGGCAGATGGTGTTCCACTCTTTCTCTTGCAGATGGCTAGCCTCGGTGACGAAGAGCCCGTAGGTGGTCAGTACGACGTCGCCCTCTCTGGCTTGCTGGATGGTCTCCTGCCGGTTGACTGCCGAGTTGAGAATCACCACATTCAGCGACGGTGCGAACCGCTGTAGTTCACGACGCCAGTTAAGCACTACCGATGCCGGTGCTGCGATGAGTGCAGCCCCTTGCCGTTGTGTATGCAGGAGGAAGGCGATGGTCTGAACGGTCTTTCCCAGTCCCATGTCGTCGGCCAGACAGACGCCAGCTCCCCATCCTGTCATGCGGCAGAGCCATAGAAAGCCATCCTGCTGATAGTCGCGCAGCTGTGCCTTCAGCGTCTTGGGCACGGTGGGAGTCAGGCTCATGCTCTTTTCAATCTTCTCTTGCAGCTTCTCGATCTTCTTGTCGTGCTTGATCATGATCTCTCCTGAGAGTGCCGCCCCTAGTAGTGAGGCATGCATCTCGCTGATTTGCAGATGACCACGATTGCTCGTTGTCAGACTCTCGAGTCGTGCCAGCTGTTTGCGCAACCGTTCGGTAATAGCCATAAACTGTCCCTCGCCCAGGCGGATGAACCCCTTCTGGCTGCTCTGTGCAACGAGTTGCAACAGCTGGGAAGCCGTGAGGATGGTATCGTCGTCGATGGGGATCTCGCCCTCGACCTCAAACCATCCGTTTTTCGATTTCAGTCCGATATTCCACTTGCTGGTGTCGGCAGTCTTCAGGTTTAGTTGTCCTCCCTCAGGCCACTCTATGGCGAATTTATCAGGATGCTCTTGTATGAACAGCATGGTCTGCAGTAGCTCCTCGGCCGAAAAATAGACGGGTTTGTGGTCTGCGAAGGGCTCATCTATGGTATCGATGTCCTGACTGCCTTCAATCAGGTTGTTGTCGTAGATGAAGGTCTGCAGCTGCTTCAGGTTGCTGCGTTCTCTGCGTATATCTCGCGTCACCTGATAGCGAGTGCCGCCGGCTTCAGCCACACAGGGGTTGAGGCCAATGCCTGGGTCGAAGAGGGTGATGCCGTCGGGGAGTGGACGTGCCATGCAGTAGAGAATGAACATATTCCGCGTTCCAGCCATGGGCGTCACCTGGAGTGATAGAATGGGCGAGCCGTCGCGCTGTTGCAACGTGGAGCCGCCTTCCACCAGGTCGCTATGTACCTCCACCACATTGCTCACCTTAGGCAGGAACTGGCGTAGCGTGGCCTCTGCCTCTAGGGGGAAGATTTCTATGGCCAGTATCTTCTTGTAGTAGAGCTGTTGCTGCTGTGTCAGGGGTATGAAGGAGTACTGGTGGTCGTTGTCTTTGCGATATACTACCGACTTGTCGAGGTCTTTAGGGTTCATGTTGGACTTGACGGTAAAGCCATTCTTGGTGCGCTCGATGATGAGGTATGGCTTCTCCTCGACGATGGTGACCGGCTCTAGTGGTGCCGACCATCCTGTGTAGACGCGGTCGGAGCCAACAAGATGTGGTATGATAATCCTGACGTCGATATCGTGGTTGAACCAGCCTCGTATGGATGCGGCAATCTTACGGTCTGTTTCGTTCATGAAATCCGTTCCTTTGCGGAATCTCTCTATCGTCATCCGCTTGCCTGCTCCCCAGCCTCCATTCTTCAGCCTGTTCTGTTCGCGTATTTCTACTCGGTCTTTGTTCACGACATAGCTCACCCGTGCCTTCTGCTCGCTGTCGTTGGCGACGTTGTTCTTGGGGCTGAGCTCTTCAAGCACCAGTTCCCATTGCTGCTTGAAGCGTATGTGTGTGATGAGTGGCTTGCCGTCATACTCCTTCTCGAGCTGTTGGCGCTCTTTGTCGCTCAGCTCCAGCCATTGCGACAGTTCGTGGCGTAGGAAGTGCAGGCGGGGAATGGTGGTGACGGTAGAGGGCAGGTTGACGTCTAAATGGAAGAAACGTACCAGCAAGAGTGCGAAATACTGATTGGTGGGATATGTGCAGGCCTTCAGAAAACTATTCACCTTTGACTTCATAGACTGTAATCCGTCAAGGAGATATTGTGCCAGTTGCACAAACGGGAAAAACTCAGCGTTATTGATGAAATAGTCCTTTTTTACAAGAGCCGACAGCTTCTTGTGCTGGTCTTTCTCATAGAGGTGATAGGCCATGACGAGGGCATAGTTGCAGACGGTAATATTGAAGTAACCCTTGTACCTGTCGATACGGTTCTCGTTGTGATTGCGCATGGCCTGTGTCATCTGCTTGAATGCTGTCGCATAGTCGCAGGTGTAGAGTGAATGGAATGCTGCCAGCAGGTTTGAGTAAACAATGTTGTATGCGGTAGCACTGGCATCGTACTCCCCTCGTTTGATATAGTTGTAGAAGGCTATGACAGACTTCAGTATCGAGGCCAGTGACGGACTCAGCTGCAGGTAGTATTCGCGGGCCAGGCTTCCTAGTATGTCATCGGTGTCGTCGAAGTCGTTTTTTATATGGTAGGACTCTGCCATGTCAATGAAACTGAGGATCAGATCGGCCGATATGGTTTTCATCAGTGGTAGGAACGCCTTGTTCATGCTCAGCGGAATCAGGATATCGCAAATCGATCCTTTGGTGATTCTTGTTTTGCCGCCCTCGAAGCGTCCCATCATGCATAGTCGCAGCTGGGCGATGAGCTCTTTCATCGGTTCCGACTGATACTGTATGTATCTCTGTTCAAAGGTGCGTAGCCAGTCGGGGTGCTCGCAGAGGAGATAGACAAGCAGCGGTGCTTGATGTATCTCTGTCAGGTCGTAATCCGTGTCGTAATAGTAGTAAGCATAGAAGTAGGGCT
This sequence comes from Prevotella sp., assembly GCA_024684515.1. GTDB lineage: Bacteria > Bacteroidota > Bacteroidia > Bacteroidales > Bacteroidaceae > Prevotella. Next base: position 34,237 of record JAIKWS010000095.1, on the reverse strand, counting down.
TCAGGGTGGAGAGTAAGGATAGCAGCTGTCTGGAAGTTAGCTTCTCGTCATTGCCGTATTTGGCCATTGGCTTATGGCTTTTGCTCTTTCCGAGATAGGCTAAAAAGCAGAGCAGTTTGAGCTGCTCTGCTGATAGGTGTAGGTATTTCTTGTATATTTCATCCATATGTTGTAAGTGGCGGGATTAATATCCGAAGATTTCTTCGGTGGTGAGTCTGCGGATAGGACCAATCTTCTCGAGGGACTTGATGTCGAGTTCCTTCTCGTCGCCCAGGATGACGTAGCGATAGGGCTTGTGGGCTATCTGCTCCTGCTCGAACTTGACGATGTCGCTGAGTTGCAGGCTAGGCAGCGCCTTGTAGATGCGCTCGTTGATGTCGTAGTCTATGCCCAGGTTACGGGCAGCCAGCCAGCTGTTGATCAGTCCGAACTTGGTGGCACGCTGGCTAGCCAGACGCTTGGTCAGCGCCTCCTTGGCCACCTTGAACGATGCCTCACTCTCAGGAATGGTGTCGAGAATGTTATGGAACTGGTGTACGCAGTCCATCATCTTGTCGTTTTGCGTGATGATGTGTGTGAAGAATGCCTCAGACTCGTCCTGATAGGATGGCTCCACATAGGTGGCAAAGGCGTTGTAGGCTAGTCCGCGTGTCTCGCGCAACTCCTGGAACACCACCGTATTCATGCCGCCGCCGTAGTACTCGTTGAAGAGTGCCTGTATGGCAGCCTCGTCGGCATTCCATGGGCGCTGTTCGTTGTGGATCATACGCATATAGATGTTCTTGGCATCATAGGGAGCCAGCAGGATCTCGTTGCTGGGCGTGGGCTGCATGACGTAGTGCTTGCCCTGCGGCACAGGCTGCAGTTCGGCTGCGGTGACGTGCTTGCTGCTGACGACCTCCGACAGCTCGCTGGTGCTGAGGGGTCCGTAGTAGAGTACGGAGTGCTCATACTGCTTCAGGTTCTTCAGCAGGTCGAGGAGCTGCTGTGGGTCGGTCTCGGCCAGTTGCTGTGCCGACAGAGCGTTGCGATAGGGGTTGTAGGGGCCATAGAGACCGTAGTTGAACAGATAGTAGAAGTTCTGCTGCTGGTCGAGCTTGTTGTCTATACGTGCCTTCTCGCGCAATGCGATAAACTGTTGGTAGGCATCGTTGTCGACCTTGGCGTTGGCCAACAGGTCCTCGAGCAGTCCCAGTGCCTCGGGCATGTTCTCTGCCAGACCGCTGAGGTTGATGGTTATCCGGCGGGCACCCACGCTGATGTTGTAGTTGCAGGCCAGCTTGTAGAACAGCTGCTTCAGTTCGGTGGCCGAGAGCTTGTCGGTGCCCAGGTAGTCGATATAGTCGGAAGCATAGGTGTAGCGCACGTCGCTATCCTCACCGAAGTCGTAGAGGAAGACGAGCGAGAAGCGTCCGTTCTCCTTGTTCTGGACATAGACCATGGGGAGCTTGGTGTCCTTGATCTGGTCGAAGGTGATGTCGCGCTTGAAGTCGACGAAGACAGGCTCGATGGGTTTCACCTCGCTGCTCTGGATCTCCTTCACGAAGTCGCTGATATAGTCGCGATTGGTGGGGATAGGCGTAATCTGTGGCTTGTCGATCTTCTTCTGTGTCTCGTCGACGCCCTGCTGCTTGCTGACGCAGGCGTAGCCATCGGTGAAGTGCTGGCGTGCGAAGTCCACGATCTGCTGTTTGGTGATGCCTGATATGCGGTCTAGGCGTCCCACCTCCTGCTGCCAGGGCTTGCCGTTGATGAAGGCGTCGACATACATGTTGGCACGGGCCTGGTTGCTCTCCAGGGAGTTGTAGTATTGCAGCTTCAGGTTGTTGATGACAGAAGGCAGCAGGTCGTCGCTGAACTCGCCGTTCTTCAGCTTCTCCACTTCTGCGAGCAGCAGCTGTCGTACCTCGTCGAGTGCCTGTCCTTCGCGGGGTATGCCCAGCATCAGGAAGATTGAGTAGTCTTGCATGGTCATGCTGGCAGCCTGTGCTTCCAGCATCAGCATCTGCTGGTTGATGTCGAGGTCTATGAGTCCGGCGGTACCGTTGTTGAGCATCGACTCGATGACCTGTAGCGTGTCGGCCTGCAGCGAGGCGGCATTGTCAAAGCGCCAGCCCATCCAGAGCATCTCCTGCTCCTGTCCTACCACGGTGGTGTCGGCAGGGGCGGTCAGCGTAGGCTGGGCAGGGAACTGTGGCTGGTTGACGTCCTCGCCGGGCTGCCATTGTCCGAAGTATTTCTCGATGGTGGCTATCGTCTCCTCGGGGTCTAGGTCGCCGGCCATGCAGATGGCCACGTTGTTGGGACGATACCACTTGTTGAAGTAGTTCTTGATATTGGTGATCGAGGGGTTCTTCAGGTGGTCCTGCGTGCCGATGGTGGTCTGTGTGCCATAGGGGTGGGTGGGGAAGAGCTTCGCCAGCAGGGCGGTGAACACCTTGTCGACGTCGTTCGACAGATGGATGTTATACTCCTCGTAGACGGCCTCCAGCTCGGTGTGGAAACCGCGGATGACCATATTCTGGAAGCGGTCCGACTGTATCTTTGCCCAGTTCTCTACCTCGTTCGAAGGGATGTTCTCGACATAGCAGGTCACATCGTTCGACGTATAGGCATTGGTACCCTCGGCGCCGATGGCTGCCATCAGCTTGTCGTATTCATTGGGAATGAAGTATTTGGCGGCCTCCTGGCTCACGGAGTCGATGCCGTGATAGGCCTGTCGGCGCTCTTCGGGATCGGTGAGCTGGCGATACTTCTCATAGCGCTGCTCAATGTCGTCGAGCAGGGGCTGCTCGGCTTTTGGATCCGTCACACCGAACTTATCCGTGCCCTTGAACATCAGGTGCTCCAGGTAGTGGGCCAGTCCGGTGGTCTCTGCGGGATCGTTCTTCGAACCGGTACGCACGGCGATGTAGGTCTGTATGCGTGGCTCCTCCTTGTTTACGCTGAGGTAGACCTTCAGACCGTTTTTCAGGGTGTAGATGCGCGTCTGCGCCATGTCGCCCTTCACCTCTTCGTAGTTTTTCTTTCCACCGCAGGCACTCAGCATGAGCAGCGGCATCATCATCAGTAATAGTTTTTTCATACGCTATAAAAGAATTGTGTGTGATTTTATTGTCTAGTCATCCCCCGATGACCACGTGCAGGCCGTGGTGCTCGAGGATTGTTTTGCAATGCTGTTGTAGTTCTTCCGACGGTACCTCCATCCTATAGCCCTGTGGGTTGTAGGCTGTGGGTGGTAGCATGCGCCGGTGTTTGTCCTTGCCCACATCGTGGTAGGGCAGTAGGTGGACGGTGAGCCGCTGGGCCTGTCCTAGCGAGGCCACGAACTGTGCGCTTGCTGTGATGTTGTTGTCATCGGCATTCACGCCGTCTATCAGCGGTATGCGGACGAGAAAGTCCTTCCCAGCCTTGTCTATCCGACGGATATTGCTGAGTATCAGTTTGTTGCCTACGCCTGTGTAGAGGCGATGCTTGTCACTGTCTATGAGTTTCAGGTCTACTAGCATCAGTTCGCATTCTTCTGCCACCGCATCGACCATGTCGGGCTGGGCATAGAGGGTGGTGTCTACCGTGCGGTGGAAGCCTCGTCGTCCCAGCTCACGCAGCAGTTGCAGCGTATAGTCGGGGTGCATCAGCGGTTCGCCGCCACAGAGGGTTACGCCGCCGCCACTCTGCTCCATGATGTCGCGTTCTTTTTCTATTTCGTTCATCAGCATCTCCATGCTCCATTCCCTGCCGCATATCTCGAGTGCCGTGGTGGGACATTCCTCGGCACAGCGTCCGCACATCACGCAGCGGTTGCCGGTGGGGCGTATGCCGTCGGGGGTTAGTTGCAGGGCCTGTTGCGGACAGACGTCGACGCAGCTCTGGCAGCCTATGCATTTGGATGCCTTGTAGAGCTTCTCCGCCTGTGGTTTCCAGCTCTCAGGGTTGTGGCACCATACGCAATGCAGGGGACAGCCTTTCAGGAAGAGCGTTGTCCGGATGCCTGGGCCGTCGTTGATGGCATAGCGCTTGATGTCGAAGATAAGAGCCATCGTCCTTACATCTCCTCGTTTTCCGTACGGGCAATAATCTCGTTCTGCAGTTGCTCCGTCATGTCGTTGAAATAGTCGCTGTAGCCAGCTACGCGTACTAGCAGGTCGCGATAGTCATCGGGATGCTGCTGTGCATCGTGCAGGGTGGCCGTGTCGACGATATTGAACTGTATGTGATGTCCTCCGAACTTGAAATAGGTGCGGATGAGCGCTGCCAGCTTCTGCTGGTCTTCAACTCGTTTCAGCAGCTGGGGCACGAAGCGCACGTTGAGTAGTGTGCCGCCGCTCTTGGTCTGGTCTAGTTTCCCTAGCGACTTGATGACGGCTGTTGGTCCGTGGGTGTCGCTGCCGTGAGCGGGAGATGTGCCGTCGCTGATGGCGAAGTGGGCAAAGCGGCCGTTGGGTGTGGCACCACACACGCTGCCGAAGTAGTTATGGCAGGTTGTGGAGAGCATGTTGAGCTGTGTCTTGCCACCACGGGTGTTGGGCCGTCCCTCGATGGCCTTCACCAGATCGTCGTAGACACGCACGGCAATCTCGTCGGCATAGGCGTCGTCGTTGCCGAAGAAGGGGGTGTGGTTGCGGATATACTGCCGCATCTTCTCCTCGCCCTCCCAGTTCCTGGCTGTGGCCTTCAGGATCTCGTCCATCGTGTATCTGCCCTCTTCGAAGACGTGCTTCTTCAGGGTGGTGAAACAGTCGGTGATGGTGCCGAGACCGGTACACTGGATGTAAGTGGTGTTGTAGCGGGCACCACCGCTATAGTAGTCGCGTCCCTTCTCTATGCAGTCGTCGATATAGAGGCTGAGGAAGGTGGCAGGGGCATAGAGCGAGAACATGCGTTCGATGTAGTTGTTGACGCTGAGCTTTAGGTTGACGAAGTACACCATCTGCTGATGCCAGGCGTCGTAGAGCTCGTCATAGGTCTTGAACGTCCTTGGGTCGCCGGTCTTCAGTCCCAGCTGTTTGCCTGTCAGAGGATCCAGTCCGTTGTTGAGTGTTATCTCCAGGATCTTGGGTGTGTTCAGATAGCCCGTCAGCAGATAGGCCTCCTTGCCAAAGGCGCCCACCTCGATACAGCCTGAGCAGCCGCCTTCACGGGCATCCTCGAGTGTCTTGCCCTCGCGCACCAGTTCCTTCACATAGGTGTCGGGGTTGAAGATGCTGGGGTAGCCGTGTCCTTGTCTGATCACCTGTATGCCTGCCATCAGGAATTCGTCGGGGGTGTTCTCGGCGATGTGGATGCTCAGTCCGGGCTGTAGCTCGTGCAGCTCCTCCTGTATCTCGAGGATCATGTACGACAGTTCGTTGGTGGCGCTGTTGCCGTTGCGGTCGATGCCCCCTATATTAATATTGGTGAAGTCGTTGTAGGTGCCCGACTCTAGTGCCGTGACGCCCACCTTGGGAGGTGCCGGCTGGTTGTTTAACTTGATCCACAGGCACGAGAGCAGTTCCTTGGCCTTGTCGCGTGTCAGCGTGCCGTTGCCGATGCCCTGTTGGTAGAAGGGGAAAAGGTGCTGGTCGATGTGTCCGGGGTTCATCGAGTCCCAGCCGTTGAGCTCGGTCACCGTGCCCAGGTGTACGAACCAGTACATCTGTATGGCCTCCCACAGGTCGCGAGGGGCATGGGCGGGCACCCAGCGGCACACCTCGGCAATCTTCTCCAGTTCAGCCTTGCGCTGCGGGTCCTGTTCCTCTGCTGCCATTTTCCTGGCTAGTTCGGCATGCCGCTCGGCAAAGAGGATGGCGGCATCGCACGAGATGGCCATAGCCTCCAGCTCCTGTTGCTTGTCGGTAGCCTCGGGGTCGTAGATGAAGTCGAGCTCGCTGATGCGTTTCTCGATGCGGGCCTTCACCTCGAGCAGTCCCTCGTGGTACATCTTGCCGTCCATAGCTGTATGGCCGGCAGCACGCTGCTCCATGAACTCGGTGAAGACGCCGGCATGATAGGCCTCTTCCCACTCTTTCGACACATGGTTGAATATCCTCTCGCGCTGGGTCTTGCCTTGCCAGTAGGGTATCACCTCGCGCTCATAGGTATCGATGTCCTCCTGCGAGATGGTGTATCGCTGCAGCTCCCGCTCGTTCAGGGTATGCAGGTCCTCTACCGAGTGGCATGTCAGCTCCGGGAAGGTGGGCACCGCCTTGGGCAGTGGTCCCCGCTCACCCACGATGAGCTCGTCGTCGCCAATATAGATGGTCTTCTTCTTGCATATCTCGTAGAAGTTACGTGCTCGCAGCACGGGTGTGGGCATGGTGCCATAGTGCTCCTTGTAGAAGGCCGTCTCGATGAGAGCCCGCTCGATGCTCAGCGTCGTGGGGGTGTCGAAGTTCTGCTGGCGCAAGCGTCTGATGCGCTCGTTCATGCCACCCATATTCTCAGGGTATTTGATGGAATAGTTCATTTTCTTTGGTCGTTGTTAGTTGTGGGTGCAAAGTTACGAATAATATTTTATTCGTGTGCAAAGCCAGCCTTTTTTTTTGCGCTTATTATTACTTATTCAGGTTTCTGAAGCTATTTGTACCGCATGGGCAGTCCCCAACCCCATGGCCGCATGGCGCTCAACCGGGTGGCCGCATGGCACTCAACCGGATGGCACTCCCCAACCGCATGCCGCAATCCGCATGGCCTCAGCCGGATGGCACTCCCCTCCCATCAGAAGGGAGGGGAGGGTCCGCGCGATGTTCGCTCTTGGTGGCTACGCGATGTCCGCATGGCCTCAACCTCGATGCCCCCTCGTTCTGTGCCGTCAGCCCCCCACCCCTAAGTTCGCCCTAACGGAGGGGAGTGGCTTGAATTACTTTTTTTTCGCCAGAACTTTTGTTTTTCGTGGAAAATGATTACTTTTGTACCGCAAATCCGTCAATCGGCAAATAGTTGCAAACAAATAGATGATTTTCAAGTATGAGAAAGACGACATTCGCCATCATCGTGCTCTGCCTCTGCAGCCTCTGCAGCATCGAGGCACAGACCGTTCGCAAGGGTAACAAGTTCTGGGACGGCTATACGCTATATACCGTACAGGAAGTGCGTATGGACAAGTATGTGTACATGACCGACCCGCATGGGGCGGAGCTGACACTCGAGAAGACCGAGGGGCAGACAGGTGAGTACACCCTGCTGCCCAGCCGGCAAGCTGATGAGCCACCCATCCGGCATGCTGAGTTTGGCTGGCGCGTACAGTATATGGTTTATGAGGACGCACACTTCCTCGTGGTGCGCAAGCCCAGTGGCGTTGCCATGCATACGCTGATACGCACCAGCAACGACCTGAAGGCATGCGAGCAGCTCGAGGAACTGCGCCTGATGGAGCAGGACTGCGATGAAGGCAGCAAGTACAAATATCAGTATGTGCTCACTAACAAGTTCCTTGACAACTTCATGTATCCCCAGCTGCGCTTCATGCGCAATGGCATCCTCGCCCGTCATGGCTACCGATTCTCCACGCCCCTGATGCAAGAGCATTTCTCCCAGATGCCGTGGTACAAGCCTTGCGACGACAATTCGGCCATCAAGCTGAATCCCATCGAACAGGTCAACATCGAGCTCATCAATAGTCAGGAGGCTCTTCCGTCCAGCGAGCGTCCTGCTGAAAGCGACGTCGACCAGTCGGACATGTAAGCAGACTGTTCTCCCAAAAACGATGGGAGCGGCTCGGTGTGAGTCGCTCCCATCGCTTAGCTTTCAGAAGATGATTCAGCCCTTTGCTGCGTAGACCTCGTCGAGGCTCATGGGTTTCTTGATGGTGCCCAGCAGACGTGCTCCCTGATCGGTCATGACATAGTTGAGCTCGTTGCGCAGTCCTGTGAAGTCACGCCACGGAGCCAGCTTGTCGTAGCAGATGAAGTCCTCGAACTGATGTTCTGCCTGCCATTTGTCCATGAGCTCAGGTATGAAGTAGATGCCTGGCTCTACGGTGAAGACAAAGCCTTTCTCCAGCGGACGTGCCAGTCGGAGGGACTTGAATCCGAACTGCGTGCTCTTGACCTGTCCCTCGGCATATCCCACATACTGCTCGCCAAGGTTCTCCATGTTGTGCACGTCGAGGCCCACCATGTGTCCCAGTCCACAGGGGAAGAACAGCGCATAGGCTCCTGCCTCTGCAGCCTCTGCGGGGTCGCCCTTCATCAGTCCCAGTTCCTTCATTCCTCGTGCTATCTCTGTGGCGGCAGCGATATGGGCCTCGCGGAAGGGTGTGCCTAGCTGCAGCTTGTCGACGGCAGCCCAGAAGCTGCGCAGATGGATGCTGTACACCTCCTCCTGTCGCTGTGTGAAGCGCTCGCCCACAGGCATGGACGACGACAGGTCGCCGGCATAGTGGCTGTGCGTCTCGGCACCGGCATCGAGCAGGAAGATATCGCCATCGTTGAGGTCGTGGATGAAGCCGTGGTTGTGGAGCACCTGTCCCTGTACGGTGGCGATGGTGGGAAAGGCCAGGGCGTTGCCGTGGCGGCATGCCACCTCTTCGACGACGGCAGCCACCTGGCTCTCGTGCATGCCTGGACGCACCTTGCGATAGGCTGCCAGGTGCATCTCCGTGCTCAGGTCTACGGACTGCTCAATCAGCCTGATCTCCTCCTCGTCCTTATAGTTACGCTGGCTGACAATGGCCTTGATGAAGGGCACCGATGCCTGTGCTGTCTGTGCGGCAGGCTCGACACCCAGCAGTTCCCACAGCCACACGCGGTGGTCGCCACGATAGGGAGGGAGGAAATGGATGGGCTGTTGCTGCTGACGGGCCTTGTCGAGATAGTTCTTCAGCTCGCTGAGCGGCATCGTGTGGGTGATACCGGTCTGTGCTGCCTTTTCGCTGATCGAGGGCTGCAGGCCAGTCCACACGATGTCGTCGATGGTGAGGTCGTTGCCAAAGACAATCTCACGGTCGTTGTCGATATCGATGACGGCAGCCAGTCCGGCATAGTCGAGACCGATGAAATAGAGGAAGGTACTGTCCTGACGGAAGCGGTAGGTGTTGTCGGCATAGTTCATGCCCACCTCGTTGTTGCCCAGGAAGAGCAGCAGCCCGCTGCCCATGTCGTGCTTCAGCTGGTTGCGACGACGTATGTATGTCTGCTTGCAAATGTTCATGGCCACTAGTATTTGGAGATTTCGTTCACCTTCTTGTGCTTGCTGATCTGCATATTGGTCTTGGGGAAGTACTCGGCCAGGAGGTTGTAGAGGTCGGGGTCGTACTGCTGCAGTTCCTCGCGTGTGTTGCACCAGTTGTGCTTGCCATCGGTATGTGGCATCTCGGCATTGACGTTGAACCAGTCCTGCACGGCCTCGGCAAAATACTCCGCCTTGTCGGTGATGCGGTAGGTATTGTCGAGAATGCCGCTGGCCTTTGCCTTCTCATAGAGTTGCTCGAGCCGCGAGTCGAAGTCGGGCACAGCCAGCATGAGTCCGATGAGATGGATGCTGTGTGCAAACTCGTGGATGAGGATGTCCTCAGCGTGGTACTTGTCGATCTGATAGGCCAGCACGTTCTCCTCGGCACAGGAGGTGAGGGGCAGCTCGAGGTCGCCTCCCAGTCCCCGTGCACGCAGGTCCCAGTTCAGCGTGGTGTCGTTGACCAGATATCGATGCTCAGGGATGTCGGTGGTACCTTCGTAGCGTCCCATGATGGCAACGCGTGTGCCATAGCTTACCATCGAGTCGAGCACGGCTTTTGGCAACATCGAGGTCATGGCGTAGAGTGTGCGATGGGCAGCCACGAAGGCTGAGTCGGGCACACGCCATGAGGAGACGAGCGGCAGGCCGTTGACGTCGACATACTTGGTGTAGAACGAGTCGAGGCCAAGCGAGTCGGGTGGGGTGGTGACGATACATGCGGGCACCTCCAGCTGGTCGCTGTCTGCGGGAGCGGCGGCTTCCTGGGGTGCGCTGTTCTTACAAGCTACGAGGGCCATGATACAGCCCATTGTCATGAGGTTAGCGATTCTGGTCATAAGCAGTTATGGTATGGTTTTGTTAGTTCTCGTAGTCTATCTCATGGTCTAGCCTCTCGAGGAAATCGTCGTAGACCTCCTGTTCCACATCGCCCATGGCGAACTCTTTCTCTGCGTCCTTGCGTATCTCGGCAATCCATGCCCGACGTGCTCTGACATAGTCCTGGCGAATGCGCTCGCAGGCCTCGTCGTTGATCTCTGTCAGGTGGTAGTAGTCGAGAATGAGCTGGTAGCTCCATGCCCATCGGTAGTCGCTATAGTGGCTGTTGATGTCGTCGAAGCGTTCCAGCACCTGCTGGATGTTCTCGATGGTGCCATTCTTGATGTCGTCGACGAGCCGTAGCTCTTCGCTGACAGGCAACAGCAGTCCGCTCAGGTCTGTCCAGGCGCCCTTGCCAGTCTCGGAGCGGGGATTGTCAAAGAATCCTTCCTTGGTGGCTCGCTTCATGACGGCACCCATATAGATGCGCAGAGCGATGTCGTAGTATTTCAGGCCCTTGTTGAGCGACGAGGCGTTGATGACATACTCATGGAAGTTGTAGGTCGTGACATTGTCGCCAGAGGCATTGCGCAGAGCCTGTAGCACCTTCATGCCCTCGATGATCTCGCCCACGGTGAATGGCGAGAGCCAGTCGAAGTTGATGATGGATTTCTTGGACTGCTTCGAGCGCTTGTCGCGCTTGGGCCATTTCTTGATGTCGCGATAGAGTCCCACGGTGGTGATGTTGCGCCCTGGCACCAGGTACATCGTCTCTCCATAGGCGATGAGATAGCTGAAGGGCAGGTTGCGCGTGTCGGGGTGGTGCATCAGCTTGCCGAAGCATACCGAGAAGGCGCCAATGGTGGCTGGCATGAGGATATAGCTGCCCGAGGCCGTCTTAGTGCCGCGCTCCAGGGTGCCCCAGTGCATGGGTCCCATCTTGTAGGCGTGGTTGGAGAAATTGGTATTCGAGCCGGCATTGTAGAACGAGAACTGTCCACCGATGAGCAGGCTTGACTTGTGGTGGCTGGCCGAGAAGGGTCCGCAGAAGGCGGCACAGGCTTCGCCATTGGCCATGAACGAGTTGGCGAAGAATAGCGATGCCTCGGCGGTGAAGCCATTGGTAATCTGACAAGCCTCGCCGACGAAGCAGTCCTGCATCTTCACCGAGTTGTTGATCGAACAGCCGTCGCAGATGATGGAGTTCTCGCAGATGACACCAGTACCGATGAACACAGAAGCATCTTCCGAACTGAGGATGGTGCACTCGTTCAGACGGGCAGCACCGCTGATCTCACAGTCGCCCTTGATGACGGTGTTGGTGATATCCTTGGTATTGATGATTTTCACACGATTGCCGATGATGCCCCGCTCGGGTGTTGAGATGCGCACCTCGTCGTCGATGAGCTGGCGCAGACGGTTGATGAGTGCCTTGTCGCAGTTGTGCTTGACCATGAGGGCTGCCAGTTGTGAGTTGAGCTCGCGGAAGAGGGTCACATTGCCGTCGCCCATCTCGTTGAGCACGGAGATGGTAGAGCCGGCGCCATAGCTGGCCCCTTCGAGGGTCTCCATGGTAGAGATGTTGGAGATGTAGCAGTCGTCGCCAATGGTATAGTTGTTGATGAAGTTACCAACTTTCTCGATGAGACAGTCGTTGCCCACGGAGACGTTACGCAGCGTGGCATCGTTGATGCCCGAATGCTTGAAGAAGCCCTTGGCCACCTCGACCTGCTTCTCGAAGAAGCCCAGGCGGATGTCGCCATAGAATATCACACGGTGGAAATTGTAAGGACGGAAGTCCTCGGCCACCATCACTCTTGTCCAGTCTTCAGCCCAGCAGGCATTGGCCTCGAGCACCTGGATCTCGTCCTGTGTCAGTTGTCTGTAATCTCTCATAAAAATAAAATGTTATGTGTTGTGTAAGGTTCAATCTTGTATAGGGTACAGGAAATCGTTGTAGGGGTATTTCTGAACGTGCAGCTCGCGTACCTTTTTGTATAATAACGAACGAAGTTCGTCGATATTGTTTTTTTGTTTGGCAGAAATGAATATGCAGTCGCTGGTCGACTTGAAGTCGGGGCTCTGTATGCGTGCCATCCAGGTGCGTCGCAGCTCGTCGAGGGAGATATTCTCGCGTGTGGGCTCCGTCAGGTCGTCGTCGTCCTGAGGCGTCCAGTGGTAGGCATCAATCTTGTTGAACACGATCATCGAGGGCTTCTCGGCACAGCCCAGCTCCGACAGCGTCTGCTCTACCACATGCAGCTGCTCCTCGAAGTCGGGGTGCGAGATATCCACGACATGCACCAGCAGGTCGGCCTCGCGCACCTCGTCGAGGGTCGACTTGAAACTCTCTACCAGGTCGGAGGGCAGCTTGCGGATGAAGCCCACGGTGTCGGCCAGCAGGAAGGGCAGGTTGTCGATGGTCATCTTGCGCACGGTGGTGTCGAGGGTGGCGAAGAGCTTGTTCTCTGCGAACACCTCGCTCTTGGCCAGCAGGTTCATCAGGGTTGACTTGCCCACGTTGGTATAGCCCACCAAGGCCACGCGTATCAGCCGTCCGCGGTTCTTGCGCTGAGTGGTCTTCTGCAGGTCTATCTCCTGCAGTCGTTGCTTCAGCAGGGTGATGCGATGCAGGATGATGCGGCGGTCCATCTCGAGCTGTGTCTCGCCAGGTCCGCGCAGTCCCACGGTGCCTTTGCCGCCGCCACCGCCGCTGCCGCCACCCTGTCGCTCCAGGTGCGTCCACAGTCGTTGCAGACGCGGCAACATGTAGCGATGCTGTGCCAGTTCGACCTGTGCCTTGGCCTCGGCTGTCTGTGCCCGCATGGCAAAGATGTCGAGGATGAGACTGGTGCGGTCGAGAATCTTCACGCCTAGCTCTTTCTCGATGTTTCGCAACTGCTTGGCACTCAGCTCATCGTCGAAGATGACCATGCCCACTGGCTGTGGCTCGTCGCCCTCGCCGTCCCAATGGTCACAGATGTCTTCCTGTTGCTTGATATAGGCTCTTATCTCCTGCAGTTTCCCGCTGCCGACATAGGTCACCTGACTGGGACCGGCAGTACGCTGTGTGAAGCGTCGCAGCGTGTGCGCACCTGCCGTCTCTGCCAGGAATTCCAGTTCGTCGAGATATTCGTTGGTCTTGGCCTCGTTCTGTTGTGGGGTGATCAGTCCTACCAATACGGCTGTTTCTGCTTTGGCTTCGGAGATGACAAATTCTTTCATTCAGTTGTGCGGATTATTAATAATCGTTTGCAAAAATACACATTTCCTATGAAATACGCAAATAATCGCTCATAAGTTTTGACAATTGCTCATGTTTAGCCCCCACCGATGGCCGTTATTTCAGCTTGGGTTTCAGTTCGTCGGGATTGCTGACGGTATGCATGTCGACAGCTGTAGCCTGGCGGGTAAAGAAGTGGCTGATCACCTCTGGCGAGAGCGTGAGGGTAGGCTGGAAGTCGGCACTCTGCATATAGCTGCAGATGGCATGTCGCATCTGGCGTGCCACGGGACGATGCTCCAGGTCGTTGCTGATATCCATCGTCGTCATCAGCAGGCGGCCGCCCAGCACGCGTGCCTCGACGAGCATGCCCAGTTTGCGCGAGATATGCCAGGTGTCGATGGGTTGGATGGGCGACTGATAGTCTAGGGGCAGTTCCATGAGGTTCATCACCTGGGCACGGTTGAGCAGCTCCCACCAGTTCAGGTTGCTCCAGTCGTCGGTAGGGAAGTCGTACTTGAATAGCGGATGATGCTTGTCGATATAGGCACCTGTCGTATGGGGTGGTCGCATCTTGAACCATGACGTGTTCCAGAACGCGGGCAGATAGTGCTGTTTCACGTCGCTGCCCAGCGTCACCTTGCCAGCGGCTGTCAGTAGCACGCTGCCTCCTGCCCGCAACGTGTCGAGGGCGGCACTCGTGAGGGAGTCGCAGATGAGGAAGGGGTAGGGCTTCTCATCTTCGCCTGGTGTGGGGTACACCCAGAAGTCGTACTCGTTCTGCAAGGTATTGGCCAGGCTGATGCGGAGTATCATTTTCGTGGGACGCTTGATGCTGTCCAGGGGCAGGTCGATGGTGCCCATGTCGTGGCACTTGCCAATGGGCACGCTGCGTGTGCTGAGGGTGTCGCGGCAGAAGAGCGTGTTGTCGTCGCACCAGATCTCGTAGACGGTGGCGAAAGGCTTCAGCGGAGCGTAGAGGGCATTGGTCATCACCACGGGCACGTGGAGCCGTTCGTCGTTGGTATATACGAACTTGGGAAAACGGGCCATGATGACGAGGCTGTTGCAGAACTCCTTCCATCTTCTGGCATTGACATAGCCTTTCTCCTGCCAATGCACGTTGAGAGGGCCTACGAGGGCAGAGCCCTGTCCGCTGTAGTCGTTCAGGCTCAGCAGTTGGAAACCGGCATAGTCCTTCGTGCGCAGGTTGCGCTCGATCTCGAACTTGTAGCATAGCGTCTGCAGCCTGCCACTGGCCATGAGGAATTTCTCTGCCATCGTGCTCATGCCACCTTGTGCCAGCAGGTCACGGAACAGCTCCAGGTTGCGGGCTTTGTAGACGCCGGTGTAGTCGGATATCTCCTTAAAGTCGGGGAAGGCACACCACTGTCCTTGTTCGTGAGCGATGATGGGTGAGCAGGCTTCCGGCTCTTTGACAGTAGGCTTGAAGTTCCTGGGATGGACGATACCCTCGTAGTAGTCGTCGTCCGACTGTGGAGCACGACGGTCCCAGTCCAGTCCCCGTGCCCCGCCTTTGACGTGGTATTCCGATCCGTCGTCCCATGCCCATCCACCGCCTACGGAAGCACCACAGTAAACCTTTGTCGAATCGTAGTCGTGCATCTGCCGCACCCAGTCGTTGCAGTAGGCCACCCAGTCGCCGGCAGGCTCGTTGCCTGCTGCCATCATCACAAACGAGGGGTGATGGCCATAGGTGTCGACGATGCGTTGCGACTCTTCCAGCAGATACTGGTCGATGGGCTGACCGCTGCGCAGCTTCACACCGTGGTTGGGCCATGACGGACCTTCTGGCTGCAGGTAGATGCCCACCTCGTCGGCAGCCTGGAAAGCAGCCTCGGGCGGACAGTAGCTGTGGAAACGCATGTGGTTGAGACCGTATTCTTTGCACTTCCTGAAGATGCGTAGCCACTCGTCTTTCTCCATGGGAGGATAGCCCGTCTCAGGAAAACAGCAGCACTCCACGGTGCCACGCAGGAACAGCGGGCGGCCGTTGATGTATAACTGCCGGTCCTCGATGCTGATATGACGGATGCCGAATGTCGTCTCATAGACGTCGTCGCCAACCTCGATGGTCAGCTTATAGAGGTTGGGGCGGAATTCATCCCAGGGCAAGACACTCTTTGCCTGTCTTCCCTTCATTTGTATGAGGGTGTAGCTGCCTTCCGAGGGGAAGGTGATCGCTATCTGGTTCTTCGACCCAATCACAGAGGAGTGTCTCAGTATCTCCTTGGCTGGCTGTCCGTCGACGATAGGCTGAACGGTGGCATTGATCATATAGTCGTATAGCGGCATGACGCGTACATACGGCGTGTGGTTCTCGATGTCAACGATGACCTTGAACGACATCAGGTCAGGGGCAGGGATGATCGTCACTTTCCTGATGTTCAGCTTCTTCCATTGTGCCCGCAGCTCTATCCTGCCTGCTATGCCGTTCCAGTTGCCTTGCGTCTGGTCGGTGACGCTGTGCGAGTCCTGTCCCACTCCCACATTCTCTATACCGTTATAGACCCTGATGGCAATCTCGTTCTGACGGCCAGCCTTGATATAGTCCGACACGTCGTAGATATGGGGAGTAGAGAGACTGGACTGGTGGTCCACCTCGTGCCCGTTGACGAAGACGGTGGTCTCGATGTGTGGCCGTTCCAGGAACAGCGTGATGCGCTCGCCCTTCCAGTGCTTGGGGATATATATCTTCTTCTTGTACCAGGCAGCACCAACATAGTGGCGCTCAGGAGTGAGGAAGAAGGGGAACTTCATGTTGCCCTCCTGTCGATAGGGCTCCAGGCGGGGATTGAAATAGTAGCTGGAGTCGTAGAGCGATCCCGTCCACGGGGTGGACAGGCTCACGGGGTCGCCCTTGTCGTTGGTCAGCATCGAGCCGGGCAGTATGACGAAGTCATCGTAGTGGCGTCGCGGTTCGCTACCGTGTCTTTTCTTGTTTTCCGTTGCTGGTTCATCGCCAATGGCAAAGTCCCAGGCACCTGCAAGGCTGATGATCTGCTGGGCAGGACAGCTGAGGCTACTCAGCAGGCATAATAGATAAATAATGTATTTCCTCTTCATTTTCAGATTGCATGTCGGATAAGTATCAGTCCGTGACAATTTGACTGCAAAGATACGACAAAAGAGGCGAATGACCAAAAAAAAATGTCACGAAGTCGCTCTTTTCTATAAATAATGATTACCTTTGCAACTGTGATACGGCTTTTTTCTCTTTTTGCATGCTGGCTGATGGCTGCATCGGTCGTAGCCCAGCATCGTAGCGACGCCCTCGACGATGTGTTGCAGCATGTGCCTATGGCTAGTGTCTTTGTGCTGAAGGGGCTGAGTGAGGCAGACATGATCGACATGGAGAACGGTACGCCCTGGTTGGAGATGACCATGACCGCCATCGCTTCCTACACGATTTCTGCCGCTACCACCTATTCGCTGAAGCAGTTGGTAGGCGAGCGCAGGCCCGACAAGAGCGACCACCGTTCGTTTCCGTCAGGACACGCCACCTTTGCCTTTGCCGGGGCTACCATGCTCCATCATGAGTTTGGGCATTGTTCTCCCTGGGTGACCATTGGCGGCTATGGACTGGCAACGCTGACGGCTGTCGACCGTCTCTGCCGCGACCGTCACTACCTCCATGACGTGTGTGCTGGTGCCGCCATAGGCTTTCTAGGTATCGAACTGACCTACTACCTCAGGCAACGGCTGTTTCCCAATAAGGATAATGTCGACCTCACGTTCACAGGACAGAGCCTAAGCCTCGCTGTCAGATGGTAATCTCCTGCCTTTACATGTCCTTTCCTCAGAATGGCCATGCTAAGTAAATTTCCGATGTAGCTCGCCCTGTTTTTTTTCGCCACGAGCGAGCCGGTTATTTTGCTGTGAAGGCAATGAATGGATGTACGAACCCAGCCACATCTTTATACCTATTCATAGGTCCGTAATTTCTAGTCCCAAAATCGTATAGATTCTGATAGCGGAAAGAGAATTCATGGGCCGATTCATCATCGTATGGTGTGCAAGCCCATCCATTTCTTTTCAGGTTATTATCCCATGAGATGCCCTTCCTTAAGGCCAATACCTCGATTCCATTTATCGCATCCAGATGATTATTATAGTCGAATCCCTTTTCATCGTCCCATTCTAATCCCATGCCTGCCATAGCCAGGATTCCCTGTCCTGTAGAGGGTAGGAACCAGTCGCTGAAGCCCAGTCTGCTGCGTATATCGGCAGAGAACGCCGGGCAGTAATTCTCGCAGCTCTGTGCAGCAGGATGAGTGTGGTTCTTGTCGCATCCTTTTTGTAGTTTCTTGGTGATACTGATGCCATTAAGACATGAGCGCATGCCTTTCAGCGTGGAGATATAATCAATTCCGCAGTCTTTGTAATTCCCCCAGCTAACACCTTCTACTATTGTGAATCCAATGGCTAGCGCATTGTATGTCGTTCCTGTTTCTACCGGATTTTGACCTATATATACTACCATGGCCACAGCGTCTTGACCAGTATAATGATTTGCAGAAAGATTATCTTCGTAGAACTTGCCATCTACGCCAATCATACATGCCACTTTCGGGGCATCCAATGCTTCTGTCGGTTCTGTCTCAATGGTTTCCTCATTATTGATGTCTTCCTCGGTCTGAAGTTCGCTTTTTACTTCTTGCTTGTATATTTCGTTGTAGCGGTAGATGTCCGTACAGCCGTGGATTTGCTCATAGGGTGAGTATTTCCCGTCGTTGCTCAATTGCTCGCCCGTCTTGTAGCGTATCACCCACATCTTTTTGCTTGGATCATTGTTCTCTGCCATAAAAGTAGAAGTGTTATCTCCGGCATAGTAATTGATGTTGAAGCCGTTGCGTACGACGTTGATGTCTTTTTTGTCGCCAGACTCCTTTCCTTCGTACTTGAACTGATATCCATTTGATTCATAAATCCACATCGTGGCCTCTTCGCCAGTCCACCATTTATAGCCCTGATAGAAGAATCCGATATCTTTGAGCTTCTGCATTTCTTCACGGTCTATGCCAAAAATTGTTTTCCAGAGGTTATACTCCATGATATAATCAAGCTGTGGTGGCGAGAGTAATTTCCATTGTTTGCTGACGAGCCTGAGGAATTTCTCACCGTGATATTTGTAGTCAAAACCTCCCAGGCCTTTCCCGTTTTCACCCACTTTCAAGTGGTAATCCTCTGGTTTGAGTAGTGCCCAGATCAGATTGCTGAGGTTGTAGATATGCTGGCGGTTGTATGACAGCTTTGTGGGCAGCAGGATGGTCTTGTTGTCGTATTTCTTTAGCTTGTTGTATTTTGAACAGATATTATCATCGGGTATACCATATATTCTTCTGTTTACTTGGCCTGCTGCTGTGACATTGAAGATGTTGATCCAGTGTGAGTCACCCTTGTCGGGGGCAAACGATGGTCGCACACACACCCAGTAATAATTGTCCACACGTATAACGTCGCCAAAGCGGTAGTAGGCGGTGCCTTTGACATTGTCTGAGAAGAGTCCGTTCTCGCCCACCTGGTCGCGGGTGCAGTAGATGATTTTCTGCAGTTCTGGGATGATCTTGACATCGACGCTGACCTCGGCCAGGTTCTGGGCACCATTGGCTGACGGTGTCCATACCAGTTTGCCCACGCCAGCCTGGCTGACGCTTCTCTCGCCTGTCAGCTCGCTGACTTCCATATCAGCCAGGTTGGCAAAGTGTTCACGGGCCTCCGTGATATCGCTTACGACGACGATGCGTGTCAGCGGGGCGTTCGATGATGGCTCACCAACGGTAGGCGTGTAGGTCTTGCTGGCCCAGTCCTGGTCGAGCGACGTGGCATTGGTGAGGGCGCACATCCAGCGCCAGGCGGTACGCGCTTCGTCCGTATCGAGGGGATCAGCCACGTCTGCCGGCCGGCTGCTGCCATTATCATCATCATCATCATCGCTACAGGATGAAACCACTATGTTGCTGCACAACGCAAGAACTGCTATCGTGAGGTAACGGAAAATGTCTCTTTTTGTCATCATACAATATTTATTAGAGTTGTGGATTTTCGTTTGCAAAGTTACAATATTTAATTGGAAAACGGCAGTTTGATTTGCGCTTTTTTTTGTTTAGTTGCGACAAACGGCTTAAAATTGCGGCAAATGAGCTGCTGGCGTCCTGAAACTGTCGCATTCTGGAGCTCTTTACTCGTTTAATCGCAGATTTCCATTTTCCATTTTCCATTTTCCATTTTTTCCTCTTTCTTTATCATTCACAAAAGCCCCTCGACAAGCTTTTTTTTAACTCTTCGACGAGCGAAGCGTACTAAAGAAACGATTACCGAAAAAAAACCGAAAAACCGAAAAGCCTGAAAATCTTCTTTTTTCTCAGTACAAGGTGCGGCAGCGGACTTCTTTAGATTCCGAAAAAATCCGAAAAACCGAAAAGCCCGAAAATTTTTTTTCTCAGTACAAGGTGCGGCAGCAACCTCCTGCGGACATCGCGCCAGCCGCTCCCCTCCCCTCCTCTTAGGGGAGGGGCAAGGGGTGGGGTCTGACGGCCCGCAAAGAGAGGCCCGCAACGAGAGGCCCGCAACGAAAGCCCCCCAACGAGGGTGGTAACGCTAGGTGGTAACGCTAGGTGTAATAGATAGTTCTGCAGACCCCACCCCGCGCCTTCGGCTAACCCCTCCCCTGCAATAAGGGAGGGGAGTGCCATCCGGATGAGGCCATGCGGAGTGTGGACACCGAAGGTTGCTGCCGCACCTTGTACTGAGAAAAAAGAAAAATTTTCGGGCTTTTCGGTTTTTCGGATTTTTTTCGGTAATCGTTTCTTTAGTACGCTTCGCTCGTCGAAGAATTTAAAAAAAGCTCGTCGAGGGGCTTTTTGTGAATGATAAAGAAAAAGGGAAAAGGGGAAAAGGGGAAATCGAGTGTGTTTGCAACTGCAGGATTTTGGTGTTTTTGCAAAATGTTCTTTTAGTCGCTTCGCTTTGTAAAAGCGGCAAGCCGATTACTTTTAGTCGAAATTACAAAAAAAACTATGGAAAACGCATGCTTTTGGGGATTATTAACATGTTCGGACTTGATATTACGACCATCCCACACCCGTGGAGCGGGGATAGACGGTGAACGAATCGTTCACCGTCGGTGGAAGATAGCAGGATCCAAAGCACCTTCCCGTTTTGGGGAGAGTGCTTGCTTTAGGCTTTGGTTGCTTTCGAAGGGGTAGGGTAGATGGAAAAGGGAAAGGGGAATGCAATTATGAAAAAGCAATCTGATTGTTGCAGCAGGGATCATCCCCCTAACCCTTATGGATTCGTGTCTCACAGGAACTCAATCCCTTGATATTGAGTGGTTGTGAGCTCCAGATGTCGTCATGTCGCTTGCCCTTTGGCTCCTGAATGTATTGTGCCTTAGCGGCCTCATAGCGTTTCTGTTTGCTTTTTTGCCCTCCGGGCTGGTGATGCAACGTTGCTGTTGGCATCACCAGTGACCATTGGGACTGAAGCTTAAGAAAAATTAAGTGATATCTGGATTAGATTATAGTATGTCGAATGGTGTGAGTGGGATCAGCGGATCCTCGGTCTGTAGCTGTTCTGTGAACGAGGCTGATGAAGACAGCAGAGTGGTTGGCTTCATGCTGATGACGTCAGTCTCGGGTTTCTGATATTTTTTTCTGATTTCCATGTTATTCCTAGTTTTAATGGCTCCTTTCTCTAGTCTATTTGCAGATGAACTTCTTTCCGTCTTTGATATAGATGCCCTTCCCGGCACCGTTTACCTTGCGTCCTTGCAGGTCATAGAGCTGCTGCATCTCGTTGCTGGTCTGCCTGGTGGTCAGTATGTCTGTGGTGCCGTCGAAGGTGTAGTATGACCGTGATGAGCTGCTGGCAGCATAGTAGGCTTTGCCTCCTGGTATGCCCACTCCCTCTTCTACATGTAGGAATCCCACTGCCGTGTTGCTGATCTGTGCCAGTACATAGTAGCTGCTGCCAGCCACGACTCCTGTCAGAGTGCCACTGAGGTCGTTGCCGCTGACGGCAGTTGCCGACGATGCGATGGGCACGTTGTAGGTGCCTGCGGTGCCACTGATGATGATGGCGGTATTGGCAGGAACCTGCTCCACCTCAGTCAGGGTGATGGTACCCTCGTCGGAGAAGGCAGCAGTATAGGCGTTGAGGTCGCTGCTGGAGAAGTCGAGGGCGGCAGGTCCGTAGTAGGTGGCCCATCCCGTGGTGCCCATGGTGAGTGCGACGGTCGTTTCGTTGATGGTGCCACTGCCAGTCATGGAGGTATAGGTGAGGTTATAGCCATTGGTATTGATGGTGCCGTTGTTTTCCAGTGTGCAGATAGAGGTATCGTCTGTGAGGTTCCATACGGCTCCATCCTCGATGGTGACATTGGCTTTATAGCCAGCGTCATACTTCACGATGCCGTTATAGATGCCGTCGTCGAGGATGAGGGTGCCCGTGGCACCGTCTGTAGACCACTGCGAATCGTCCATGACGTACATCAGGATGCCACTGGGTACAGAGACGGTGCAGTTGGAGAGTGTGCAGGTGGCATTGACGCAGGTGGCCACCTCGAGCAGTGGTGCACTGCTGTCGGTTATGGTGAGCGATGTGCCTGTGATGGTCATCACGGGTGTGATGCCATTGGCATCGCCACTGCCGCTCTGCATCATGAGCAGTCCCCGTTCGCTGGATCCGCTCTTCATGGTGCAGTCGGTCATGGTGATGCTGTTATCTCCCTCTATGACTGCAATCTCTCCCTTTGCCGATGTGCCTACGAGGTCGGTGGCACTCATGGTGCCTGTAGAGTAGATGACCGCCGACTTGGAACCATTGGCGGTGGCTGTGCCGCCATCGACGGTGACGGTGCCACCGCCTCTGTCGGTAGCGATGGTCGACGAGGTGGCCTCGTTGGTGGTGATATCCACATTAGAGGCATTGATGATACCGCCATAGGTGGCATGCAGTCCACGGCTGACGCTGGAGTTGTTGACGATGGTGATGCCGTTGATCTGGATAGTAGCTCCATTGGTGGCAATTACGGCATTGGCACCTTGCGAGCTGGATGTCACCGTGCCTCCGTTAATGATAATGATGGCATTTGCGGCGGCAGTTGTACTCTCACAATCGTCCTCGCTGGCAGCACCGGCATAGATGGTGGAGTTGTTGCCGTAGAAGCTGGAATTGTCGCCACCGCTGCCGTTGCCGGTCTTGGAGAAGGTGCAGTTGTTCAGGGTGAGAGTGCCATTGGTCACCTGTACAACGTTCTGGTATTGCGTGGATGTTGCCAGCTCCTGGTTTTCCAAGGTGGCCTCGCTGCCATCGGTGAGTTGATAGGCACCTCCCTTGCTGGGGTAGGTGGGTGTGTCGTCGGCAGGCATTTGTGCTTGCATGTTCAGGGTTGTGGTCATCAGAACCACGAGGGGTAGCATTTTTTTCATACGATTTAGTTATTAAATGAGTATATAGATAAAATCCGGCTACAAAGGTAGGAGGAAATATGCAAATACCCTTAACTATTTGGGGCGTTTGTTTAACCGGATTTCTCATCGGTGGATAATATTCCCCCAAAAAAGTGTATATTTGCAGCGAAGAAAAGTTTGAGCGTATGAGAAAAGAACAGAAAAATGTAAATCCTTCGCATCCGTACATCCAGCAACTGGATGCCATCAGGGAAAAAGACGTGGTCGTGATAGATGATATCCCTTCGCCTCCCTTGGTGGGTGAGGCCTATATCACCGACAATTGTCTGATCATCGTCTGTCAGCAGGGTGAGATTATCAATGTCGACAATGACGAGTATGCCCTGAGGGCTCATGACATTTCCATTCTGCTGCCCGATCAGATTGCCATTCCTCAGCGTGTGACAGCCGATTTCCGGGCTACTAATGTGGCTCTCTCGCGACATTTCTACGAGCAGATGCGTGTGAGCTATCCCTACACCCGCTGTGTGGCCCATTTCCGTCGTCGTCCCCCTTGCCGTCTCTCGGAATCACAGTTTGCCGAGGCCCTGAGCCTTGTGAATGCTATCCGCAGCATATCACGGTCTGACAGCATCTACCGGCATGAGATGCTCATGCACATGGTCTGCATACTCGTCAATATGCTGGGTGAATATCATGTGAAGAACTATCCCGACGAGCGGAAGGGCAAGGAGAGCGTCTTTGGCCGGTTCTATGAGAACATCATCCTGCACTACCGTGAGTCTCGCGAGCTGAATTACTATGCCCGTCTGCATCACCTGTCAGCAAAGCGTTTTGCTGCGGTGATCAAGATTGAGACCGGTATCAATGCCACGGACTGGATAACGAACTATGTTATAATACGGGCAAAGATGATGCTCGACTCACGCAAGGAGATGACTATCCAGCAGATTAGCTACTACCTAGGATTCTCCGAACAGGCCTCCTTCAGCCGCTTCTTCAAGGCCAATGCCGGGATGACACCATCTGAGTACAGGGAGAAGGGGATAGACAGAATAGGCTGAGGACTCCAAAGTGTGTGTGTTCCGCGGAAGGTTTTTCCGGATTCTCTGGATATCCAGATTATCCGGATTTTCTGTTTTTAGCTTTCCAAGAGAGAGAAAGGGAAAGGGGGAATGCAGCTTCGCTTGTCGAAGAATAAGGAAGCAATGCATCAAAGACGAAAGGAACGAGCAATTCATTTGTAAGCAGTACGCTCACCGTTATCTTCTCAGGATCTTCTTTCCACCAGTGATGATCAGTCCATGGGCTGACTGACCGCTGAGGCTGCGTCCCTGCAGGTCGTAGACGTTCTGCTGACTGTTGTCGCCAGCCTGTCGCTCGTCCATGCCGTCAGCCACGTCATGGGCTTTCTGTGACCAGTTGGAGGCGATATGGTTGGCTTTCATCCAGTCTTTCAGGATGATGGCGCTGGCACCGTCTGTCGTCAGCACTGGCCAGGGTGGGGTGGGCATGTAGCGCACCTGGTCGACGATGATGCCTGACGGTGCTGTGAGCTCGATGGTCTCGCCTTCGTTGGCCAGCTTGCCGCTGTCCCATGCCAGCTGGGGCTGTTCGGTTGTGATGATGCCTGTCTGCCTGACGAGGTAGAGTGACGTTCCTGCTGGCAGTGTGATCCCCTGTGGGAAGGTGAAGCTGACCCCCTGTGTGATGGTATATCCCGAGAGGTCGATGTCGTCTGTCGCGACATTTGAGAGCACGATATATTCCACCTCGTCGCCTGTGTCGCCTGGTGCATAGCAGATCTCTGTGATGAGGGGCTGTATGTCAGGCTGTTGCGGCATGAACAGTGCTCCTCGTCCTGCCATTAGCGGTGCATGTGATGACAGGTCGTAGACTGTCGGTGCCACAAACTCTGGGTCTGCCAGGGTGTTGCCTTGTCCGAAGGGCAGTGCTGACGAGTCGGAGAGGGAGTTGGTGATGACCACCGTCGATTTGTCGTCGCACTCCACGTCGGCCACATAGCTGTTGGCAAACACGCTGGCTGTCACCATGACGTTTCCGCCGGCACGTCCGAGCACCTTCTCATAGCATGCCACTGGTGTCTGTACGGCATAGAAGGTGCACCTGTCCACCGCGGCATAGCAGGAGTCCTTGACGCCCAGTCCGAGGTTGGTCTGGATGAAGGTGCTGTTGGTCACTCTGGCCGACGACCTCTGTCCAACGGAGATGCCCTTGTCTGTGATGTCGTAGATGAGCACACTGTCGATGGTCACCCCTCTGGCCTGTTCGCCAATATCAATGGCATCGCTATTGTCGCCGAGGAAGTCATGTATCACCACCCGTCTGATGACGCCATCCTCCACACCGTCGTAGTCGATGGCGTCGGTGTCCACCTGGTCGTTGCCAATCATCTCGCAGTCAGCGATATATGCCCTGCCATATTTCACGTTGATCAGGTCGCCGGTGATCCTGGCATGCAGCACGCTGTTGGTGAGCCTGACGTCGCTATATCTGCATGCGATGGGGTTGGCATCGGTATCGGTGATGCGCAGGTGGTCGAGGTGCAGTGTGGTGGCAAAGCCCGAGATCACTCCCACGCAATGATATGCTGCCGGTCCCTTGGATCCATCGCGCAGCTCGGCATGGCTGATGGTCGATATGCGTTCTGCCGTGTTGATGAAGCAGAGTGCTCCCCAGCTCATGGAGGGGTCGTAGTCGGGGTTGAGTCTGAAGATGATGCTGTCAGTGGCGGTACCGTTGGCAGTGATGGCGCCATGTACCATCATGCTGACATTGGGCGAGAAGAGTAGTGTGACGCCGGGCTCGATGGTCAGCCTTGCCGTTGTCTCTACCACCACGTCGCGTGTGACGAGATAGGGCGACAGGTGCTTGTAGAGTGTCATGTCGCTCTTGATGGTATCGGGCAGGATGCTCTGTGCTGTGCGTTCGTAGACGGCCATGATGCCGGTGTCGGCCGAGAGCAGCGTGCTCAGTGTGCTGTCGGTGCCCATCATGGGAGCATCGTCGTCGAGTGTCTCTGTCTGCAGCTGAAGGTCGAAGGAGAGGTCGCTGCTGGTAGATGACTTCTGGTGTACCTCTACCGCCATGATATTGTCACCCTCCCTGAGGTCGGCGACACTGATGTCATAGACCAGGTAGCAGCGTCCGGCTGTGTCGTACATGGTGACATTGGCCTTCGTCTTGTAGTTAACCCCGTCAACGGGCAGATTGGAGTTGATGACACGCTTGCCGTTGATATAGACAGCGGCACCGTCCTCCCGTCGCAGCTGTATCTTCACGCTACGGACATGCGACAGGTCGTCGATGGTGAAATGACGTCGGAAGTAGGTGGTATAGGGCTTGGTGCTCCTTGACCCCGACGGCAGTGTGGTGTTGATGTCGTCGAACTTGAACCCTAGTGGTGCAGGGCCACTGCTCCATGCTGAGTCGTCGTAGTCGTCAGTGCGCCATGCCTCGCCCTGGTTGGAACCGTCGTCGAGATATTTCCACTCACTGCCTCTCGGTATGATGTCGGTCATCCGTGTCTGCCGCCATCCTCTGAAGGTGTAGCCTGCCCGTTTCTCTGCCGTGAGGGTGACAGGCATCTGTGTGGGGTATAGGCCATACCAGCTGCTGCGTGGCAGCCGGTGGCCGTTGAAGGAAAAGGTGCAGGCCTCTGCCGGAAGTGCCGACAGCGTGAGCAGTGCGGGCTTCTGTGCCCCGTACTTGCTGAGGTCGTCGAGCAGGATTGTCACCCTTCCTCGTGCGAAGTCTCTCAGCTCCTCCACCTCGTCGCGCCAGTAGTCTGCCGATGGCAGTGCGTCGCCATAGTCGGATGTGGTGCCCAGCCAGCGTGCCACGTGCTGGTCTATCAGCGGTGCTATGTCGTTCTGATGTTCATCAATCTGCCGGCATACCTCTGCGGCATTGAAGGTTGTGAAGAGCTGGTCGGCCATACGCTGACAGAAATAGGCCTTGTAGCCGTCGTTCTTCAGCATCTGCTTCAATGGCCAGAAGCTCTGGTTCACGACGTAGCTGATATTGCTATCGTCGAACTTGAAGAATCCCCGGTCGCAGTCCATCAGGATCCATCGCCACTGTCCGCCATCGATGGTCTTCCACGTCATCGTGTTGTGGCTGAGCGATGTGTTGGCGCTATAGGACTGGGTGATGATATAGTCGGTGAAATTCTCCACGTCTATTTCTTCCCTGAGTGCGGCAAAGTTGTTCTCGTCAGTGAAATCGGTCTTCTTTGCCCTGGCAAGGAATTCCTCCCAGGCATGTGTTGTGCCCACCTCTGCCTCGTCGCCACCCTCTACCATGTCGAATGGTGCCCCTTGCAGGTCGTAGTGGCGTACCACATAGTCCTCGTCCACCTTCTCGCGGATGTTGTGTATGCCCAGGAACTGGCCGTTGACATATACCACGCAGGGCCGGAAGGCCATGAGGTCGAGATTCATGCCGCCCTTGCGTGCTGCCTGCTGTACCAGTCCGTCGCGCATGAGGGTGTAGCTCCAGTCGCTGCCCGATGCCCTCAGTGCGAAGTTGTCGAACGATGCTCGCTGGTCGTCGGCAAAGAGCTGGTATTCGAGCTTGCTCTCCCCGTATTTCTTCTTGAAATAGACTCCCAGCATCTTCTGTGGCAGCTGCCACGAGTAGAGGCCGTTGACCTTGATGCCTGCCCGCTCGTTGAAGACGGGACGGTCGCTGCCATTGTTGAGGAAGAGCTCGATATTCACAGGCACCTCCCAGTCGGGTTTGAAGTCCTGCACATAGATACCCTTGTCCTTGTCCCAGAAATTCTCGTCCTCGGTGGCGATAGAGACGACGGGGAGGCGATGTCCCGTGAAGGCTTCGTCGATGAAGTAGGTGGCCGTGACTACATTTCCCGGTATCTTGCCCGCCTCGGTAATCCGTGCCCTGAGCACCGTGGTGGAGGTGAAGGTGAGGGGACCATCGTAGACGGGTGATGACTCGCTGGGCTGCGAACCGTCGGTGGTATAGTGCACGGTGCCTCCCAGGTCGTTGGTGATGCTGACCGTGACACTGCCCTGGAAGAATCCACCTGGAGTGAGGATCATGGGCTGGTTGGACTTGCCCGTATATCCCTCGCCGGCATTGGCCTTGCCTGGCGTTGGCGTGAGGAAGAAAACCCACTCGTCCATGCTGTGCTGTCGTCTGCCCAGTGACACGTCGAGCAGCTGTGGACCAAAGGACAGGCTGTCGAGCAGCTCCTGCTGGGGAGTGAACAGTCCGATGCTCTCCCCATCGGCCGACAGCTTGAAATTGGTGTGCAGTCCGCTGCTGTTGTCATCGCACCATATCAGCAGATAGTCACCGGCAGCGATGGTGGTACCCTGCGGCAGTGCGTATTTGGTCGGTGATGACAATTTGTCGGTGATGAAGCAGCCACTGAGGTCCACATCGGTGGTACCGCTATTGTAGAGCTCTACCCAGTCGGCCGACTCACCATAGTCGGGATCGGCAATCGTGTTGCTGTTCTGGGCCATCACTTCGTTGATGACGACCTGTGCACTGGCATAGGGCGATGCAGCCAGCGCCAGCACGAACAATATTACAATATTTGCTCTTGTCTTCATCGTTAAGTCTTTTAATCTGCGGCAAAGATAAGCAAAAAATTCCAATAATCCAATCAGAGAGACATTTTTTTCATGGATGCGGTTGACAGACTGTAAGTAGAAGCCTGGCTAACGTTAATTTAATTAACACTTGTCGCACGAATTTAATCATAATTTGCAATAAAACGACAGCGACAAAATGGGGGAAACTTAGTGCCATTTTCAGATAGTACCAAATCGAGGATACGAAGTTGTCGTTTCAAAAAGGAGAAAAAACGATAAGTGTATAGGATACAAATATTGGATATCGTGCATAAAGTTGGAAGATAATACGTCTGATTTCCTTAGTATATCACATTCAATATGTAAAGTTTTATTCTTATTCATTTCTACCGATGGAGATCACGAATGCTGGGCAAGGATTCATAGCCCTGTCGTACTCCAATGCGGCAGGACAGCAAGCGGGTTGTGCATGCCTGACGGTCAGCCTGTCACGAGTGTCTTGCGACTCCCATGACATTTTTCAGAACTGCGTTAAACATGGCGAATAGGAGAGGGGTAGGGTGGAGGAGACTAGCTATAAGGCAAAGACATTCCGATGGCATTCGATGGCCCTTTGGCAGGTGTCAGCAAGCTACTAATCTCGAACGATGTCCGCTATGTGTCCGCTACTTGTCCGCTACTTGTCCGCTATTTGTTCGGTGTATAGCGGACAAGTAGCGGACAAGTAGCGGACAAGTAGCGGACAAGTACCGAACATGTACCGAACATCGAACGATGTTGGTTGCTCTCTAGTCGGAGCTAATAGCTGTTGAAAAGGAATTCGAGGAGAAGAACGCCGGGATCACCCTGATGGGGCATCGACTTGAGGGAAATTGGCAGAGTATTGTGAGAGGGAGAAAAGGAAATGGAACTTTTGTACGTCAAAAACGACAAAAGCATAGGGGCCTCGCGACAGCTGGTCCATCAAGCCCTCGGTGGCTGACGCGGCAGAACGGGCACGTTAAGGCGATAGATGACACGTTCCTTGGGATCGGTGCTCTTGTTCATCAGATTGCCCTTCATGGCCTTGTCCAGGCAGTTGTTGTACAGGTTGTAGGTGGCGATATGCGACAGGTTCATCACCGCATAGCGCAGGGCAGCACCGGTGAGAGCGTCATGACCGTTGAAGACATCGGTGAACAGCCGGGGAGTAGTTGTTGTCGTCCTTGGTGGTGGAAAGGCGGAGGAGGCGCCTGTGGAAGCGAGGGTCCTTCTTGATCCAACGGAGGAGCTTGTCCTGGGCGGCACTGGGATCCCGCATCACGGGTAACATCATCCAGGCGAATTCGGACTTGCCGTAGGCTTTGATCTTGAACATAATCGTATCGTTTAAGGGGTTTAAGGGTAGGGTTAATGGTTCGGGTTTGCACGCATAATTCGATGCGAATTCACGCATAATTCGAGGCGAATTCACGCATAATTCAAGGCGAATTCAGCCTGAATTCTCAGAGAGATAGTCCACGAGGTCTATCTTACGCCGCTTCTGCTCCTCGGAGGCATGGAGCTCGAGGAACGGGGAGACGCGGATGGGATTACGAGGAGGCCAGAAGAAGGAACGCATGACATCCCCGGCGGCCGCATACCACCTGGTGAACGCCAGTTTACGGGTTTGGGGTAATGATCTAGGCGGGCGGAGGAGCCCTGTCTGGAGGCGTCCCGAGGTCTCGCGCGCGTATAGCTAAAAGCTTTATAAGCTTTATAAGCTTTGTCTTAGCTTAGAGCTTGAAAAGCTCTGTAACGTCTGGGGGTTTACGGTTCATGGTTTGTGGTTGACGGTTTACGGGTTTGGGGTAATGATTTAAGCGGGCAGAGGAGCCTTGTCTGGAGGCGTCCCGAGGTCTCGCGCGCGTATAGCTAAAAGCTTTATAAGCTTTATAAGCTTTATAAGCTTTGTCTTAGCTTAGAGCTTGGAAAGCTCTGTAACGTCTGTCAGCGGACGGCAGGCCAACGGGCAGCGGAAGGGACATAGCGGTGAGACCGGACACGGGGACAGCCTCGCGAACGGACAAAAGTCAACCGCCAACGGTCAACGGTCAACGAGACGGTATGCCAGGCCGTCAGCTGCTCATGCCCTCCAGCAAGTCTGACGGGGATGTTTTCAGATCTACCATACTGTCTTAGTACATTCTTGTGGTATTTTGTAAAATAAACTGTCAGTCGTTAAGTAGTTAGGCATTTCCATGTTTTCACTCCAGATACTAACCGAAAAGGAACTGTCAAAATCATAATAGGAGTCATTTTGGACAACCGGCAACCAATATGAAAAAGAAAACTAACTGTTAATAATAATTAAATTGTTGCTAATTTATTAATGTATGTGTTGTAACTATGAAATTTTGTCGTATCTTTGCAGCGGTTAATTAAATAAAACAGCTTACTGATGCTAAATATAAAATATTTAATCTCGGGAAAGGAAATGGCAACGGCCCTACTTTATCAAGGTCGATGGTGACTAAGGAATAGCCTTATGAAAAAACTAAAAACAGCTACTCTTACCATACTTTTGATAATATCAGTCTTGAAGACTGCGGCTCAGGAGTCAGGCAGCGGCACTTATCGTCAGCTGTCCGATTTTCCGTTTGTCTTCGTTTCTGACGAGAGCATCGTCACTCCCCCTACCATCACCGACTCGCTCTTTGATGCCGCCTCGCGTGGTATCCGCTTCAAGGTGAACAGGACGGACATCCAGTCCAACGACCCCTTCATCCCTCTCTATCGGGAGAAACTGGTGCCCTGGCTCAAGTCAGAGGAGATGCAGTTGCGCCAGGTATTCGTAAAGGGTGCTGCCTCGCCCGAAGGCCCTTATCAGAACAATGTCAGGCTGAGTCGCGAACGTACGCAGCGGCTCATCGACTTCCTCAATACTGAGCTCGGCGAGCGGATGACCGCCCGTCCTGTCGATGCCAAGAGCATCACAGAGGACTATGGCCTGCTGGTGCGCATGATGCGTCAGGCCAACGACCCCAGCTATGATCAGGTGAACCGGATATGGCTGTCGTGCAATGGCGATGAGGCCTGCTGCAAGCGTGAGCTCATGGCACTGGAAAACGGCAAGGTATGGAAACGTCTGAAGGAGACCTATTTCCCCGACCTGCGACAGGCAAGGGTTATCCTGTGGTTTGCCCGCAAGCCAGAGGCCAAGCCCCGCTACAGGCCTATCACCCTGCGGCCTACGGGACCTGAGCATTACGAGTTCTCAAAGCACTACCAGGAGACGAGCCTCGGCACGCTACAGCCGTCGCCAGTAGAGATTCCCTTGGAATACAGCCGCCGTCATCTGATTGCCGCCAGGACCAACCTTGTCCACGACCTGCTCGTGGTGCCACAGTTTGGCTTCGCCTATGGCGGCAACCTCCAGCTGGAATACTACCCCCTGCGAGGTCACTATACCTACAACATTGGCTTCACCTACTCCAACCACCACCACTGGGATGACCATAAGTTCTTCCAGATGCGCGACCTGCAGCTGGAGCTCCGTCGCTATTTCAGGGGTGGTGGCGAGTTCAAGGGCACCTACCTGGGTGTCTATGCCGAGGGCACCGTCTATGGCATCGGTTTCAGCAAGACCAAAGGCTGGCAAGGCGAAGGTGGTGGCGGCGGTCTTACCCTGGGCTATACCTGTGCCCTCAACCGCAAGGGCAACCTGCGGCTGGAGCTGAGTGCCAGCCTGGGCCTGTTCTATACCCGCTACGACCCGTATGTGTATGGCAACCCACTGACCAGCGAGGAGGACGACCTTTACTACTATGACTATAAAGGCAATAGCAGTGATTTCACCAAGCGTAACCACCAGTTCACCTGGTTCGGTCCCACCAACGCTGGTATTCACCTCACCTATGACATTATCTACCGGAAGAAGCAGCTGCGCACAGCCAGCCAGCAGAAAGGAGGCAAGCTATGACACGCGCGTACAATATAATTTATAGCCTCCTCGTGATGCTCGTCTCTGTGCAGGTGACATCGTGCATAGAGCCTCCTCTGCACCTGCCCGGACAGCAGCTGCTCACGGAGATGCCCGCTGTGGAGACCCGGCTGAACGTGGTATGGAATGTCGATGCCGACTGGACCACCGACTGGTACTACGGCTGGGATCTGAAGGACGACTCTATCTGGGGCAGCATCGGCTATCCCGAGCCTACGAGCTATCAGATACGCCGTTATTTCACGGGCGAAGACCCCAATGGTGCCCACAATGATGTCGATGCCTTCTCGATTGTAGGTACCAGCTTCCGTCGTTTCTTCAATTTCGGTTTCTACGACATGCTCATCTGGAGCGACATCGACTCGAAGGATGGCACTCAGGTGCTGGTGATCAACGAGCGTCCCGACTCGGTAACTGCCACCACGACAGGCTCGCGTGGCTTGTCACGTTCCGTCAGCCGTCTTGTCGGCAACACGGAATATATCGACACCATGAGCGTCTTCGGACTGAAGAACCAGCCGGAGATATTCTATGCCGCCTATCCGAAAGATATTTACATCTCCCGCAATCTGGACGACTATATCTTCGATCCCACGGAAAACATCTATATCAAGAAGATTGAGGCCCAGCTGCAGCCACTGGTGTATATCTACCTGGTTCAGATTATCCTGGTCAACAACGATGGCCGCATAAAAGGCTCGAATGGCAATGCCGCCATGTCGTCGATGGCCAGTGGCACGAATGTGAACACGGGGCATACCAACAACAGTCCGACTATCGTCTATTTCAACACGCGACTGAAGCGCAACCTGGTAGCCGCAGGACAGCCGTGTGACATCATCGGTGGCAAGTTCACCACGTTCGGACTTTGCGACATGGAGCCCTACACCCGCACGGGCAGCCAGTATACAGGCTCGCGCAGTGCCCTGAAGAACTATCTCTTCTTCGACCTCGTCTTCAGCAACGATGGTGAGAAGACCTATTATATCGACGTCACCCAGCAGCTGCAGACGCATGCCCATGGCGGTGTCGTCACCATTTACCTGGACTGCAGTCAGCTGACACCCCCCGACGACCCTAAGGAGAAGGGCACCGGCAGTCTTTTCATACCCACTGTAGAGGACTACGATGACGTATTCTGGGAAGTAGAACTATAATTCTTTTTATAAGAAAAAAATAACAATAATATTAACAAATAAAACAACAAAACAATTATGAGAACAAGCAAATTATTCGCTATTGCACTCGCAGCCTTCTTAGTAAGCTGCAGCAGTGACGACCTTGTCAACGATGCCGTTGAGAAGAAGGTCAAGGAAACCCCTATCGGGTTCAATGTTCAGAAGCAGAACATCACACGTACTGCTAATCTGGAGACCGTCAAGCACTACAACTTCGGTGTGTGGGCATGGAAAGTTGGTGGTAAGAACTCTCTGGCAGACCAGGAAGTGATGGACAACTACTTGGTAGGATGGTCAGGTACTGTTGACTCTAAGCAGAAAGGCTATGACCCGACCAATGCAACGACCTATGCAACAACAGCAGGAACGACAGCAAACCACACCTCTCCCTGGTTCTATGAGAAATTAGGAACAGCAGAATACACGTACACAGGTACTGAGGGTTACTACAAGAAAACAGATGATGACTACATGTCAAAAAATGCAAATCAGTATCTCCGTTATTGGGACCTGGCATATACGAATACCAATTTCTACTGCTATGCCCCGTATAACAAAAACGTGACATTCGCTTTCGATAATACTAATCATACCGGTACGATGACCTTCCCTGCAACGGGTGCTATCCGTGACGGTTATCAGGAGCCGCAGAACAGTGCTTATGCTAGCTTTGACCGTTCTCTCTCTGAGTTCATGTACGCTGGCGTACAGGCTACGAATTCTAGTCTTGCAGACGTCACTATTCCGTTCAAGCACATGGGTGCCCAGCTCTTTATCCGCTTCTACGAGGATATCCCGGGCTACAAGGTGGAGATTATCGACCTGAATGGAGACAATGGAACGACTAAGTCTGGTCTTTCTGGCGATATCTTAGGTGGTATCCAGGC
>JAIKWS010000070.1 GCA_024684515.1 Prevotella sp. | reverse complement strand
CGGAAAGACTCCAGGCTCTCGTGCCAACGATGCAACAGAAACCTTCGACTCTTCGCGTCTTTGTGTTCAGCTGAAAGATATGAGCGATTAGACTTTTGCGACCTGTGCGGTTGAAGATTGATACTTGATGAAAAAAAATAGACTTTTATCATGACCATTGGCATGAAGCTCACTGGCAGATATCGCTTTAGCCAGCCGTGCGCTAGCCACGAGTGAAGGACATCGCGTAGCCACATGCCCGAGCAAGTTCGCCTACCCGTAGCCTTTCCCCACCCCTCCTCTTAGGGGAGGGGTTAAGGGAGTGGCTACGCGATGTCCGTATCTCGGCAAATTAAGTGAACTTATTTGCTCTCGCTGCTCCATCGGTTCGAGAAAACTCAAATAATATTTGGTTTTTTCCTCGCTTATTCGTACCTTTGACCTTTGGTCTTAGGTACTCACGCTCGAAAAACCTCAAATTAATTTGGTTTTTTCCTCGCTTATTCGTACCTTTGCAGCCGTGAACACGAAAACGAGGAGACATATTGCTTCATGGGTGCTGTTGGCAGTCTTTTTGCCAATGCTGATATTCTCGTCGCTTCATGTTCATAATCAGGGAGTTAGCACTTCGCCCACCTGTGTGGAATGTGTCAACCACCAATGTAGTGGACACCTGGTACAGCAGATGGCAACGATGCATCCCTGTGTGCTTTGCCAGTTCCTCACGCTGACATTCCTGTCCGTGGTCATTGCTACGGTCGTTTGTAATCATCGCATTAGTAAAATCCTGTTCGCCCAGTGCCGGAGCGTTGTCAGCCTGGGTGTGGGCGGCATACCAACACTCCGTGCTCCTCCTGTGGTTTGAATTGCCTCTCAGTGGGGCTATCGTCTCGCTTTTTATTAACAATTCAAACAGACATTCAGAGTATGATTGCTATGTTACTGGCTGTAGCCGTGGGTGCTACAGCGCCAGCCGACACTGTTATCACGCTCGATGCGGTGACCGTGACAGGTCAGCGTCAGCGTGACTATCAGATGCGATCGTCGCAGTCGGCCGTGCAGGTCAGCAAAGAGTTTCTTGAGCATAATTTCGCCGGCAGTCTGATGCAGACATTGGAGGGCATCCCTGGCGTGAAGGCTATGTCGATAGGTTCCGGACAGTCGAAGCCTACCATCCGTGGTCTTGGCTTCAACCGTCTTGCCGTGTCGGAAGACGGCATCAAGCACGAGGGACAGCAATGGGGTGACGATCACGGCCTGGAGATAGACCAGTTTTCGGTCGATAGAGCGGAGGTGATCAAGGGTCCTGCAGCGTTGCTCTACGGCAGCGATGCCATTGGCGGTGTGCTGAGCCTCTATACCAACCATGTGCCTACCGAGCAGTTTGCCGGTACGGTGCAGCTCTTCGGTCGTTCCAACAACGAGCAGCTGGGCCTCTCGGCAAAGGTTGGCGGTCGTCAGGGCAGCTGGTTCTATCGTGCCAATGCCACCCTGATTGACTATGCTGACTTCCGCGTGCCTACCGACAGCATCCAGTACTATTCCTATTGGATTCGTCTGAAGGACCAGCGGCTGCGCAATACAGCGGGATGTGAGCGTGACGGCAGCGTGATGCTAGGCTATGCAGGATACAACTTCCATACCGATCTGCGCATTTCGGATGCCTACTCCAGGAGTGGCTTCTTTGCCAATGCCCACGGACTGGAGGTGCGTCTCAGCAATATCGACTACGATCATTCGCGGCGCGACATCGACCTGCCCTACCAGTGGGTCAACCACCTGAAGGTGCTCAGTCACACAACCTGGCGCAACGAACAGACATCGGTCGAGGTCAACGTGGCCTATCAGAATAATCTTAGGGAGGAACTCTCCGAGCCTGTCAGCCATGGCTATATGCCCAAGCCCGATGACTCGCTGGAGCGGCGTTTCAACAAGAGCACCTATACCGTGGGAGCCCTGTTGCGTCACACCCTGGGCCGTCATGCCCTACAGGGCGGACTGAATGCCGAGTATCAGCACAACCGCCGGGGAGGGTGGGGGTTTATCATCCCCGATTTCGAGACCGCCAGCATAGGCGCCTACTTGATGGACCGCTATACGCTGCGGGAGAACCTGATCCTGAATGCCGGACTGCGACTGGATGGTGCCAGGACGCATATCCACAGCTATCACGACTGGTACACCACGCCCGTGGCCAATGCTGATGGCACGATGACACCTGTCTATACCGAGCGCTCGGCATCCTTGCGTCGCAATTTCTCCAGCTTCACCTGGTCTGCAGGCATCAACTACAATATTGGCGAGTGGGTGATCAAGGGGAATGTCGGAAAGAGCTTCCGCGTGCCTATTCCCAAGGAGCTGGGTGCTGATGGCATCAACTACCATATCTTCCGCTATGAGCGTGGCAATCAGCAGCTAGACCCTGAGGAGTCCTATCAGCTGGATGCCAGCGTCAACTGGAGCAACGAGGCGTTGGAGTTGCAGGTGGAACCCTACCTGAACTACTTCCCCAACTATATCTACCTCAGTCCCACGTCGCAATATGTCGAGGGTCTACAGCTCTATCACTATATGCAGGCTCGTGTGCTGCGCTATGGTCTTGAGGCTCAGCTGACCTATCATATAACCCCTCGCTGGGAAGCCCATGCCCAGGGCGAATACCTCTATGCCCGTCAGCGATCGGGTGAGAAGAAAGGCTATACGCTGCCCTTCACCACCCCGTGGTCTACCGACTGGGGAGTGAAATATTCCTTTGGCTCTACCCCGGAGCCAGGCTTTGTCAGCCTGAATGCCCATATCGTTGGTAAACAAAGCGAGATCGTGCCCCCTGAGAAGCCCACTGATGGCTACTGGACACTGAACCTTGCCCTTGGCAAGTCGTTCCGTCTGGGGCGTACCAAACTACACGCGACCCTCCATGCTGACAACCTGCTGGATCGCCGCTACTACGATCACACCAGCTATTACCGCCTCATTGACGTGCCCGAGCCAGGGCGAAACGTCTCTGCCATGGTGGGGCTGGAGTTCTGATGCTTCACAAAGGATGAGGCACCACATCTATTTATAACCAACCATTTAAACTTTAAGATAATGAAAACTTCAAACATGAAATATCTGAGCCGCATAGCCGTGCTCATCAGCGCTCTTTTCACTCTTGGCATGACAGCATGCAGCAGCGACGACGATGACGACGATCTTCCCGCCAAGCCTGTCATCACGCTTACCGAGGTAGGTCACGACAACTCCTGTCATGCCCATCCTGGCAGCGACCTACATCTCGAGGCCACCGTGCTGGCCGAGGGACTCATCCAGCGTGTCGACGTAGAGATCCACCAGGAAGAAGGGGGCACCTTCGAGATAGAGACAGCCTATACCGACGGCAAGTATATCGGTGTGCGCAATATCGAGTTCCACGAGCATATCGACATCCCGGCAAATGCTCCCCTGGGCGACTATCACCTCCACTTCACCGTTACTGACAAGCATGGCCAGCAGACCACGGCAGAGCAGCACCTGCATATCGTGGAGGACGATGGTGAGGAGGAAGAGGACCATGATCACGAATAAATCATACGATATAAATGAAACATAATCTCATCTCTCTCTTACTGCTGTGCGCACTTGGTGCGTGCAGCAGTTCCGACGACAACGACACCAAGGACATGACCTATCCTGTCATCTCCTCGCAGGGCATCACCGCCAACCCCATCGACTGTCAGGTCTACAAGCGTGGCGATACCATTCCCTTCCTCTATGTCTTCACCGACGATACCGAACTGGGTAGCTACAATATCGAGATCCATCATAATTTCGACCACCACACCCATAGCACCAGCTCCGTAGAGTGCCCGATGGATGAGGAGAAGGCAACTAGCAATCCCTGGGTCTTCAACAAGGGTTATGACATCCCGGCAGGCAGTAAGAGCTACACGGCACGCATCGACATCGCCATCCCCACAGACATCGATGCTGGTGACTATCACTTCATGGTACGCCTCACCGATCGAGCCGGCTGGCAACAGCTTCATGCCGTAGCCATCAAGATACAGTAGCAGCAAAAACTTTCGTTAATTCTTTGTCGTTTCAGTAAAATTGTTTACTTTTGCATTCTAATTACGAATAACTAACAATTTTCCTGAATAATGAAGATGACGAGACTTCTTACGCTGGTGCTGATGTCCATAGGACTGTCAGCGAGTGCTGCCGATGTGCAGACTGCCGGTAACATCGTTACCATCCACCCCGACGGGGGGCAGGCAAAAGTCGTGTGCCTGGAAGTAATCAACGACCATATCATCCGCGTCAGGGCTACCAGCCACGACCAGCTGCCTGAGAAGAAGGCCAGCCTGATGATTGTCAGCCAGAAGGCTCCCGATGCCAAGAGCTATACCGTCAGCGACGAGGGTGCCACCGTTGTGGTGAAGGCCCGCAACGCCAGCGCTACTGTCAACAAGGCCACGGGTGCCATCACCTTTTGTGATGCCGAGGGCAACGTGCTGCTGAAGGAGGCACAGGATGGCAAGCGCTTTACCGATTTCACGGTACCTGAGCGTGAATATGGGCTCAAGGGCGGTCCTGCCATCACCGAGGAGATGAAGCACGGACTGCAATGGCAGATGAAGTTCGACTCGCCCGACGACGAGGCCTTCTACGGACTGGGACAGCATCAGAGCGAGGAGGTCAATATGAAGGGCAAGAACGAGGACCTCTTCCAGTACAATACCAAGGTGAGCATCCCCTTCGTGCTCTCGAACAAGAACTATGGCCTGCTGTGGGATGCCTACAGCTATTGCCGCTTTGGCAATCCCGACGACTACCTGCAGCTAAACCGTGCCTTCAAGCTCTACGACCGGCAGGGCCGTCAGGGACATCTCACAGGCATCTATACCGCCAGGGATGGCCATCAGCTGGTGCGCAATGAGGACAGCATCTACTACGAGTATGCCTATCCTGCCACCTCCGAGATTGCCAACCGCACCGACAACGGCGGACTGAAGAACCTGCCCAAGGGCTTCAGCCTGCAGGGGGCAACCGTTGTCTACGAGGGCTTCATCGAGGCTCCCAAGACCGAGCTCTATCAGTTCATCCTCTATTATGCCGGCTATAT
The DNA here is from genome assembly GCA_024684515.1 of Prevotella sp. GTDB lineage: Bacteria > Bacteroidota > Bacteroidia > Bacteroidales > Bacteroidaceae > Prevotella. The sequence continues at coordinate 3,704 of JAIKWS010000070.1, read as the reverse complement.
GAAGGTATTTATCGATGGTTGCGAGGTGGTGCCCGAGCGCTGGCGCACAGCCTGGAGCCCCAATGCCTATAAGTTTGCCACCACCCTCCATCAGGGCAAGAAGGTGCAGTTGCGCATCGAGTGGCAGCCCGACGGCGGCGAGAGCTACTGCGGACTGCGTGTGGCAGCACCACGTACAGCCAGGGAGCGTGGACAGCTCAGCGTGTGGTGCGAGATGGCCCGCGATATGGACTACTACTTCATTGCCGGAGACAATCTCGACCAGGTCATCAGCGGCTATCGCACCCTCACCGGACGGGCATCGCTCTATCCCAAGTGGGTGCTCGGATTCTGGCAGAGCCGTGAGCGCTACAAGAGTGCACAGGAGATAGAAGACAACCTCAGCGAGTTCCGCAAGCGCCATATCCCCATCGACAATATCGTGCAGGACTGGAACTACTGGAAACTCGATTCGTGGGGCGACCATACCTTCGAGGCCAGCCGCTATCCCAACCCGCAGGCCATGCTCGACAGCGTGCACCAGATGCACGGACGCTTCATGATCAGCGTGTGGCCCAAGTTCTACGACAGCGTCGACAACTACAAGGAGCTAGACAAGAACGGGTGGATGTACCATCAGGCCGTCAAGGATGACATCCACGACTGGCTAGGCTTCCGAGGCTCGTTCTACGATGCCTACGATGCCGATGCCCGCAAGATGTTCTGTCGACAGATGGACGAGAACCTCTATACCAAGTACAACCACGGCATCGATGCCTGGTGGATGGATGCCTCGGAGCCCAATGTGCGCGACTGCACACCGATGTGGTATCGCAAGGCCCTCTGCGGACCTACCGCCCTGGGCACCTCGACCGAATATTTCAATGCCTATTCCACCGTCAATGCCGATGCCATCTACAACGGACAGCGGTCGGTGTTCAAGGGCAAGAAGGACGAGCCCCGCGTGTTCCTGCTCACCCGTAGCGGATTTGCCGGCGAGCAGCGTTATTCCACGGCTACCTGGAGTGGTGACATCGGCACGCGCTGGGAGGATATGCGGGCGCAGATGACGGCAGGACTCAACTACTCTATGTCGGGCATCCCCTTCTGGGGCATGGACCAGGGTGGCTTCTGTGTGGAGAACCGCTATGTGGCTGCACAGCAGCTGTTTGACAAGACAGGCGAGGAGAACGAGGACCTGAAGGAGTGGCGCGAGCTGCAGACACGCTGGAACCAGTTCGGTGCCTTCATACCCCTGTTCCGTGCACATGGACAGTGGCCGCTGCGCGAGATATGGAACATCGCTCCCGATGAGCATCCTGCCTATCAGTCGTTCGTCTACTACGATCGCCTGCGCTATCGTCTGATGCCCTATCTCTATTCGCTGGCCGGCTGGGCTCACTTCCGCGACTATACCCTCATGCGAGCACTCGTCATGGACTTCAATGGCGACAAGAACGTAGAGAACATCGGCAACCAGTGGATGCTTGGACCTGCCCTCATGGCTTGTCCCGTGGGCTACTACAAGGCCCGCAACCGCGTGGTCTACTTCCCACAGCAATGTGGCTGGTACAATCTCTATACCGGCGAATATACCGAGGGTGGACAGCGGCTCGTGGTCGATGCTCCCTACGACCGCATACCCGTCTTTGTACGCGAGGGTGCCATCATCCCCTTCGGTCCTGAGATGGAGTGGAGCGACGAGAAGCCGGCAGAGACCATCAACCTCTATGTCTATGCAGGCAGCAATGGTGAGTTCCAACTCTACGAGGACGAGGGAACGAACTATAACTACGAGCGGGGCATGTATGCCACCATCGACATACGCTACGACGACGCCACGCGTATGCTCTCCTTCGGTCAGCGTCAGGGCAAGTTCCCTGGCATGCTCAAGGAACGCAAGTTCAATGTCGTGCTGATGACGAAGGACGCCCCCAAGCCACTGAACCTCGACAATCCGCAGGGAACGATGGTTGAATACAATGGCAAGGCAGTCAGCATACAACTATAGCATGCTGCGTCTCTCTCTCTTATGTAGGAGAAAAAACAAGAAACGACCCGAGGTGCATGCCCCGGGTCGTTTATTTGCTTTTGAGGAAAGAGATACTATTGTAATCCCCGATCCAGTCCTCATGACAAAGCTGCTCGCGAAACTTCTATAAGATATCGAACGGATCGTCTACAAGACCGCTATTGAATAGTGAGTCAGAGAACGATGCCGTGAGGAGTGATACAGGCGTCATGATGACTACCTCAACCTCAGGGGCTATATATATTTTCTTGTTTTTCATATTGCTACTTATTTTATAATGATTTTCTTGCCATTCTTCATGTAAATACCTTTGCTGGGTGATGCCGTCATCCTGCCCTGCAGGTCATAGTACTCATCATCGTTGCTGTCAGTCTGTCTGATGGTTTGTATGGCTGTTGTATTGCTAATGGTATAGTATTCGCGCGCTGAAGAGCTGGCAGCATAGTAAGCCTTGCCGCCCGGAATACCTACACCTGCTGTTGTCAGAACGAAACCGACGGTAGACTCGTCGATGGCTGCCAAAACATAATTGCTGCTACCGGCTACAACACCTGTCATCGTACCTGTAAGGTCGTTGCCGCTAACGGCCGATGCCGACGTGGTGGTGGGCACGGAATAGGTGCCCGCAGTGCCAGCGAGGACAACAGGAGTCTCAGCAGGAATCTGACTGACCTCAGTCAGCGTAACGGTTCCGGTTGATTCGAAAGCTGCTGTGTAAGCCGTCAGACCGCTCACGCTCGAGAAGTCGAGGGCAACAGGGCTGTAATAGGTTGCCCAGCCTATACTGCCAACGGTCAGCGCTACTGCCGACTCGTTGATGGTGCCGCTACCACTCTTCGAGGTGTAGGTCAGTGTATAGCCATTGGTATTGATGGTACCATTGTTCACCAGCGTACAGATAGAGGTGTTGGCTGTCAGGTTCCAGACGGCTCCTGCATTGACAGTCACATTAGCAGTATAGCCGTCGTCGTATTTCACGATGCCATTATAGGTGCCATCGTCCAGGATGAGGTTGCCCACAGCACCAGTGGTGCTCCACTGTTTATCGTCCATGACATACATGATGATGCCTGAAGGAACGGTTAACGTACAGCCAGACAGGGTGCAGGTAGCAGTCACGCAGGTGGCTACTTCCAGCAGCGGAGCGCTAGCGTCGGTCATGGTCAGTGAGGTGCCTGTGATGGTCATCACGGGGTTCACACCTGAGGCATCGCCCGAACCGCTCTGCATCATCAGCAGACCGCGCTCGCTGGAACCGCTCTTCATGGTGCAGTCCTCCATCGTAATGCTGTTGTCGCCCTCGATAACGGCAATCTCGCCCTGAGCAGAAGTACCCACCAGGTCGGTGGCACTCATCGTACCCGTAGAGTAGATGACAGCCGACTTAGCACCATTGGCAGTAGCTGTGCCGCCATTGACCGATACCGTACCGCCTCCACGGTCGGTGGCGATAGTCGATGAGGTAGCCTCGTTGGTGGTGATGTCTACATCAGATGCCGTGATGATACCGCCATACGTGGCATGCAGACCGCGGCTGACGCTATTGGTGTTGTTGATGGTGATGCCTTTAACCTCTATAGTCGCACCATTGGTAGCTATCACGGCATTGGCTCCCTGAGCACTACCATTCACGGTACAGTTGTTGATGACAATCTTCGCGCCGCTGGCTGCTGTGGTGCTCTCATAATCGGAA
>JAIKWS010000100.1 GCA_024684515.1 Prevotella sp. | reverse complement strand
GACCTGTAGCCAGCAAGTTGACCTCCAAAGAATTTGCTACCGCTACGTGTCATGACCTGTAGCCAGCAAGTTGACCTCCAACATTAGAAGGTAGACTACGAGAAAAGCCCCTCACAAGTATCGAAGCTTGTAGAGGGGCTTGGCTTTTATGAAATGGAAAAAGGGAAAAAGGGAAAAAGGGAAATTTGGTGTTTTGCAAAATGTTCTTTTAGTCGCTTCGCTTTGTAAAAGCGGCAAGCCGATTACTTTTAGTCGCTTCGCTTTGTAAAAGCGAGACAAGCTCGAGTGAAATGGAAAAGGGTAAAAAGGGAAAAAGGGCGCTCGAACTTGTTCGCTTGCACAAAGCATAGCGACTGCAAGAAATTTGGTTTCAAAGTCAAAGCTGCGGTTAAGCGAGTAAAGAGCCAAATAAATTTGAGCTCTTTCGAGCGTGAGCAGATAAGACGAAGTCAAAGCTGCGGTTAAGCGAGTAAAGAGCCAAATAAATTTGAGCTCTTTCGAGCGTGAGCAGATAAGACGAAGTCAAATCTGCGGTTAAGCGAGTAAAGAGCCAAATAAATTTGAGCTCTTTCGAGCGTGAGCAGATAAGAGGAAGTCAAATCTGCGGTTAGTAATGATTAAAAATAACTTGGGACGATTTATTTATTTTCCCCATTGATTGGATTCCTACAATGGATGATCGACCCATCAACGAGTAGGACTGACGGGCTTTCCTACAATAGATGAGCTGCATATCGACAAATGGATGATGGAGAGCCACAGCTTTGAAAATGGGAATGGATGAACCTCTTTTTGTCAGGTAAAAGCTAATTTCCTGCTGGTTGATAGTTGGTGGGGTGTTCGTCGGAAATTACCTTACATGAATCAGGGTGCCTGATAGATTTGCTAGCAGTTATGTCATGTTGCGCATGCATCGATTTCAGGTGTTGGGTAAAGTTGAGCGTGATTGGTGCCGCTGATTGCCAGGTGGCCACTGACATCAGTCAGTTAGTCCAGACAGGAGCCATCGGGGTGGTGGAAAAGCGACCATCGCTGTAACCCTCTCGGCGAGATATGTGTGTAAAGTGTGGGAATTAGGTCGTGTTGGTAGTTTAATTTTATATAATTACTTAAACTAATGTGAAAAGGCGGTTAAGAAAATGTAATAGTTTTGCAGGAATCATGGAAAAATAGTAATTTTGCACTTTAGAATTACGCATATACAAGAATTATGGGATTATTTGGATTATTCGGAAAGAAGAAGAAGGAGACGCTAGACAAGGGGTTGGAGAAGACCAAGACCTCTGTGTTCGACAAGCTGGCACGTGCTGTGGCAGGCAAGTCGAAAGTTGACGAGGACGTGCTCGACAACCTGGAGGAGGTGCTCATCACCAGTGACGTAGGTGTAGACACCACGCTGAAGATCATCAAGCGCATCGAGGAGCGAGTGGCTCGCGACAAGTACGTGTCGACCAGCGAGCTGAACGGCATCCTGCGTGATGAGATAGCCTCGCTGCTGGCCGAGAACCATTCGGTAGACAGCGGCAACTGGGAGCTTCCCACAGACCACAAGCCCTACGTGATACTCGTGGTAGGCGTCAATGGCGTTGGCAAGACCACCACCATCGGCAAGCTGGCCTGGCAGTTCAAGCAGGCAGGCATGAAGGTCTATCTGGGTGCTGCCGACACCTTCCGTGCCGCTGCCGTGGAGCAGATCAGCATCTGGGGCGAGCGAGTAGGGGTTCCCGTCATCAAGCAGCAGATGGGCAGCGACCCTGCCAGTGTGGCCTTCGACACCCTGCAGAGCGCCAAGGCCAACGGAGCAGACGTGGTGCTGATAGACACCGCAGGCCGTCTGCACAACAAGGTGGGGCTGATGAACGAGCTGAAGAAGATAAAAGATGTGATGAAGAAAGTGCTGCCAGAGGCTCCTGACGAGGTGATGCTCGTGCTGGACGGCTCGACAGGGCAGAATGCCTTTGAACAGGCCAAGCAGTTCTCGGCAGTGACGCAGATCACCTCGCTGGCCATCACCAAGCTCGATGGCACCGCCAAGGGTGGCGTGGTGATAGGCATCAGCGACCAGCTGAAGGTACCTGTGAAATATATCGGACTGGGAGAGGGCATGGAAGACCTGCAGCTCTTCGACCGCAGGGAGTTCGTGGACTCGCTGTTCAAGGGATAAGACAGACACGACAGGCGTTGAAGGCATGAAGACGATAGACTTTATCTCGCTGGGATGCTCGAAGAATCTGGTGGACTCGGAGACGCTGATGGGGCTCTTTGAGTCGCACGGCTATCGCGTGACCCACGATGCTGACGACCCTCAGGGAGAAATAGTCGTGGTGAACACCTGCGGCTTCATTGCCGATGCCAAGGAAGAGAGCATCAACACCATCCTCGAACAGGTACGGAGAAAGTCGGAAGGAAAACTGAAACGTATTTACGTGATGGGCTGTCTGTCAGAGCGTTATCTTGCAGACCTGGAGGCAGAGATTCCAGAGGTCGACGGCTGGTATGGCAAGTTCAACTACAGACAGTTGCTCGACAATCTGATGGCAGAATCGCCAAAGGACGGGAAGGCCGTAGCAGCCTCGTGCAACGCAGCTACCGCTGTCCGCAAGCTCACCACCCCGAGCCACTATGCCTATCTGAAGATCAGCGAGGGCTGTGACCGCCACTGTGCCTACTGTGCCATCCCACTGATCACAGGCCACCACCAAAGTCGTCCGATGGAGGAGATCCTCGACGAGGTGCGATGGATGGTGAGCCAGGGTGTGAAAGAGGTGCAGGTCATCGCACAGGAGCTGACCTACTACGGGCAAGACCTGTATGGCGAGCAACGCATAGCCCAGCTGGTGGAGCAGATGTCGGCCATCGAGGGTCTGGAATGGATCAGGCTGCACTATGCCTATCCCACCCATTTCCCCTGGGATCTGCTGCGAGTGATGCGCGACCATCCCAATGTGTGCAACTATCTCGACGTAGCACTGCAACATATCAGTGACCACATGCTGGAACGCATGCACCGTCATATCAGCAGGCAGGAGACCATCAGCTTCGTAGAGCGACTGCGCAGAGAGGTGCCCGGCATCCATCTGCGCACCACACTGATGGTGGGATTCCCAGGCGAGACGGACGAAGACTTCCAGGAGCTGCTCGACTTCACCCGCTGGGCCCGTTTCGAGCGCATGGGAGCCTTTGCCTACAGCGAGGAAGACGGAACGTATGCTGCAGAGCACTATGCTGACGATGTGCCAGACGACGTGAAACAGCAACGGCTGTTGAAGCTGATGAGTGTGCAACAGCAGATCAGTGAGGAGATAGAGAACCAGAAGGTGGGACAGACCCTGAAGGTGATCATCGACCGCAAGGAGGGAGACTACTATGTGGGACGTACGGAATACTGTTCGCCAGAAGTAGACCCAGAGGTGCTCATCTATCGCGAGGCCGACGACCTGCAGCTGGGACATTTCTATCAGGTGAGCATGACGGAGGCAGAGGCTTTTGACCTCTTCGGAGAGATCGTATCGATATGATAGGACCAATAAGACAATGCAATGAACAATAAAGAATTTATATCGGAACTGGCACGGCAAAACGACCTGAAGACAGGTGAGGCACAGCAGATGATGAACACGCTGATCAGTGCTATGGGAGATGCCTTCCTGGAGGGAGATGCGGTGCAATGGCCCAATTTCGGAACCTTCGAAGTGAAGAAGAAGATGGAACGTATCATGGTGAATCCCACTACGGGATTGCGCATGCTGGTACCCCCCAAGCTGACGCTGACCTTCAAGCCTAGTGCCCTGACGAAAGGCAAGATAAGGAAAGGAGGCAACGACAATGGCTAAGATCTATCAGGCAGAGCTGGCAAACGTGCTCGTTGAGAAATATGGCATCACACGCAAGCTGGCAACACAGTTTGTGAGCAATGTGGTCAGTGTCATCCAGGCTGCCCTGGAAAGCGACCACCAGGTGAAAATAAAAGGCTTGGGATCGTTCAAAATCGTGGAGGTGGACGCCAGGGAGAGCGTAGACGTGAACACAGGCGAGCGGCTTCTCATAGAGGGGCACTCGAAGCTGGTGTTCGTGCCTGATGCAACGATGAAAGAACTGGTGAACAGACCTTTCTCGCAGTTCGAGACCGTCGTGCTCAACGAGGGTGTGGAATTCGACGATATGAATGCTGACAGCAATAAGGATGCCGATAATCAAACGGAACAACAGGAGAATAGTGATGTTGAGGAACCCGTTGTCGAAGAAGAGGAACCCGTTGTCGAGGAAGATGAACCCGTTGTCGAGGATGAACAGCCTGTTGTCGAAGATGAAGAGCCCGTTGTCGAAGATGAAGAGCCTGTTGTAGAAGATGAACAGCCCGTTGTCGAAGAAGAGGAACCTGTCGTCGAAGATGATGAGCCTGTTGTAGAAGATGAGGAACCTGTAGTTGAAGATGAACAGCCTGTTGTCGAAGATGAACAGCCTGTTGTCGGAGATGAACAGCCTGTTGTCGAAGATGAACAGCCTGTTGTCGAAGATGAACAGCCTGTTGTCGAAGATGAGGAACCTATAAAAGCAGGACTAGTAGTGGACGAAGTGGAAGAAGTGGAGGAAGAAGAGCCCGCCAGTCGTTCGCACTGGGGATGGTGGCTGGTAGCAGTAGCACTTGCCTTTGCTGCTGGTCTTGGTGCAGGCTTTTACCTGGGGCAGCGTCATGCAGGAACAGATGCTCAACAGCAAGTGGCACCCATCGAACAGCCAGAGACTCCTGTTGCCAAGCCAGACACGAATGCGATAGACAACAAGGACACCATCGTCAGCACAGAGCAGCCTGTGGCAAACGAACCTACCCAGGCAGAACAGGCCAATGCCGTGCCGGAGTGGGAGAAATATAATGATATGGACCCCAGGACGAAGAATGGATTCTACTATATCATGGGACTCGACAGAGTGGAAAAGGTACGTAAGGGCGAGAACTCGAAGCTGATTGCAAGAAGAGTGTTCGGAGCTGTAGAAATGGCCTGCTATATCGAGGTGTATAATGGTATCGATGAATCTACAGAACTGGAAGAAGGTGCCGACATCAGGATTCCCAAGATAGAACCCAAGAAAGTAGTTAGAAGAAGACTGAAACAACAACAAAATAATTAACACAACAATGGCAGAGAATATTGACATTCGTGAATTGAACATCAGAATCGAGCAGCAAAGCTCGTTCATTACTAATCTGACCACTGGCATGGATCGTGTCATCGTGGGACAGAAACATTTGGTGGACTCACTTCTCATGGGTCTGCTCAGTGATGGAAACATCCTTCTTGAGGGTGTTCCTGGTCTGGCTAAGACACTGGCCATCAATACGCTGGCCAGGCTTATCGATGCCAGCTTCAGCCGTATACAGTTCACTCCCGACCTGTTGCCTGCTGACGTGACTGGTACGATGATCTATTCGCAGAAAGACGAGAAATTCCTGGTGAAGAAAGGCCCTGTGTTTGCCAATTTCGTACTGGCCGACGAGATCAACCGTGCTCCTGCCAAGGTGCAGAGTGCACTGCTCGAAGCCATGCAGGAAAAGCAGGTGACCATAGGCAGTGAGACCTTCGACCTGCCCAGCCCCTTCCTGGTGATGGCCACCCAGAACCCCATCGAGCAGGAGGGTACCTATCCACTGCCCGAGGCACAGGTAGACCGTTTCATGCTGAAGGTGGTCATCGACTATCCCACCATAGAAGAGGAGAAGAAAATCATCCGCGAGAATATTGCCGGCGAGGGACTGCCACAGGTGAAGCCCGTCACCACCGTCGACGAGATACTGCGTGCACGCAAGGTGGTCAACGAGGTGTATATCGATGAGAAAATCGAGCAGTATGTGGCCGACATCGTCTTTGCTACCCGCTATCCCGACCGCTATGGACTGAAGGATCTGAAGGATATGATAGCCTTTGGCGGGTCGCCACGTGCCAGCATCAACCTGGCCAAGGCAGCACGTGCCTTTGCCTTCATCAAGCGCAGAGGATATGTGGTGCCAGAGGATGTGCGGGCTGTGGCCCACGACGTCATGCGCCATCGTATCGGACTGACCTACGAGGCAGAGGCATCGAACATCACGAGCGAGGAGATCATTTCTAAGATTATCAACAAGGTTGAAGTGCCCTAAGGACAGAAGACGTACAACGGAAAGATGGAGACATCTGAGATATTAAAGAAAGTAAGGAAGATAGAGATCAAGACACGAGGTCTGAGCTCGAATATCTTCGCAGGACAGTACCACACGGCTTTCAAAGGCAGGGGAATGGCCTTTAGCGAGGTGCGTGAGTACCAGTATGGCGATGATGTGCGAGATATAGACTGGAATGTCACGGCTCGTTTCAACCGTCCCTATGTGAAGGTGTTCGAGGAGGAGCGAGAGCTGACGGTGATGCTGCTGGTAGACGTCAGTGGGTCGCTGGACTTCGGCACACGACAGCAGATGAAGCGGGACATGGTGGTGGAGATTGCGGCCACGCTGGCGTTCTCGGCAATAGAGAACAACGACAAGATAGGTGTGGTGTTCTTCTCAGACAAGATAGAGAAATACATACCACCAAAGAAAGGACGCAAGCATATCCTCTACATCATCCGTGAGATGCTGGACTTCCATCCGCAAAGCCTGCGTACAGACCTGGCAGCGGCACTGGAATTCCTGACCAGCGTGTCGAAACGCAGATGCACGGCCTTCGTGCTCAGTGACTTCTACGTCAGACAGGACTTCCAGCAGCAGCTCACCATAGCCAATCGCAAGCATGACGTGTGTGCCGTACAGGTCTACGACCGCAGGGCACTCGAACTGCCCAAGATAGGACTGATGAAGGTGGTGGATGCAGAGACAGGCTATGAGCAGTATGTGGACACCAGCAGCCGTTCGGTGAGAGATGCCTACAAGCAGTACTGGAACAATCGACAGAAGGTGCTGAAGGAGACTTTTGCCAAGAGTGGTGTCGACACGGTGAGCATCGCTACAGATGATGACTATGTGAAACAGCTGCTTTTGCTCTTCAACCGCAGAGCCAGATAAATGAACGATATGAAGATGTTTATACATAGACAGGCACGAAGGACGATGGCCAGTGTGATGGCTGTCGTCGTGTGGGCATTATCGATAGGACAGGCATCGGCACAGCGAGTGGAATCGAAGATCAGCTCGATGGAGATGCTGGTGGGAGAGCAAGTGGCAATCACCGTGACGGCACACGCTCAGGACACAGCCAGAGTGGAATTCCCCCGCACACTGCTCGTGCCGGCAGGCATCGAGGTGCTCGAAGCCATCGAGAGTGAACCTGTGAGCGAGGGCAACGGTATGGTGAACAGACGGTGTGACTATGTGCTCACATCGTTTAATGATACACTTTACCCTCTTCCACCTATCCCGGTGAAAATCAGCGGAAAGGAATATCCTACCAATCAGCTGGCACTGCAGGTGTTGACAGTAGATGTAGACACCACGAACTTTGAGAAATACTATGGTCCCAAGGAGGTGCAGGAACTGCCCATGAGCTGGACTGACGATGAATGGGGCAAGGCCTTCTGGCTGAGCTTCCTGGTGGTGGCATTGCTGCTGCTGGCCATCTGGCTGTGGGGACGACTGAAGAGCAACAAGCCCATCATCGCACGCATCAGGATCATCAAACGTGTGCCTCCCCATCAGAAAGCCATGAAGGCCATCGATGAAATCAAGGCCGAACGCATGGTGACGGCAGAGGATCCGAAGGAGTACTATACACGACTGACGGATACCTTGCGACAGTATATCAACGAGCGATATGGCTTCAATGCCATGGAGATGACCAGTAGCGAGATCATTGACCGACTGATGAAAACTGACGATCCGAAATCGCTCGACGAACTGCGACAGCTCTTTACTACTGCCGACCTGGTGAAGTTTGCCAAGTACTCGACACTCATCAACGAGAACGATGCCAATCTGGTCAGTGCCGTCGACTTCATCAATCAGACGAAGCAGGAGAATGTGCCTACCGAGGAGGTCGTGAAGCCCGAACTGACCACAGAACAGGTGCAGACACGCAAGATGCGCAAGGTGCTCATCGTGGCTCTGGCAGTAATCGGCATAGCGGCACTAGCTTTGATAGTCTATATTGGATGGTTTATGTACGACCTACTATTATATTAAGATATGTTCGATTTTGAATTTGCAAATAAAGAATACCTCTTCCTGCTGCTGCTCATCATACCCTATGTGCTGTGGTATGTGATGTTCCGCAAGAAGACGGAGCCAACCATACGCATGGCCGACACGTATGCACTGCAGCGTGCCCAGCAGACCTGGCGAGTGAGGCTGATGCCTGTCCAGGCACTGCTCCGTGTGCTTGCCTTTGCCCTGCTCGTGCTGGCAATGGCCCGTCCGCAGACCCACAACTCGTGGGAGGAAGAGACCATCGAGGGCATCGATATCATGCTGGCCATGGACGTATCCTCATCCATGCTCTCGGAAGATATTCATCCCAACCGTATTGAGGCTGCCAAGGAAGTGGCTGCGAAGTTTATTGCCGACCGTACCAACGACAATATCGGACTGACCATCTTTGCCGGCGAGGCTTTCACACAGTGCCCGATGACCATCGACCATGCCTCGTTGCTCACGCTGTTGCAGAACGCTAGTGCCTACGTGGGCAGTGGTGCCATCATCGACATGACGGCCATTGGCATGGGACTGACCAATGCCGTGAGCAGACTGAAAGACTCGAAGGCCAAGAGCCGTGTGGTCATCCTGCTCACCGATGGCAGTAACAACTATGGCGAGATATCGCCACTGACGGCTGCTGATATGGCACGGGCACTGGGCATACGCATCTATACCATTGGCGTGGGGGCAGAAGGATCGGCACTCAGACCAGTCACCATAGGAGGTACCACACAGCAGCTGATGTTGCCCAATGATATTGACGAGGAGACACTGACCAAGATAGCCAAGTCCACCAACGGACGATACTACCGTGCCTACAGTGCCGAAGACCTCGAACAGATCTATGGCGACATAGACAAGCTGGAGAAATCGAAACTTGACGTGCAGCGTTACAGCAAGGTGCACGATATCTACCAGTATCCACTGCTGGGAGCCATCATAGCACTGTTGCTCGAGATCCTGCTCAGAATAACCGTATTTAGGAGGATACCGTAATGTTCAGATTTGAAGACCCGAAATATCTCTATCTGCTGGCGGTCGTGCTGCTACTGGCACTCGTCCGCTATCTGACCTACCGCAATCAGAAGAAACGGTTGCGTAAGTTTGGCGACCCCGAACTGGTACGACAGCTCATGCCACTGGTGTCACGATGGCGTCCAGGGGTGAAGTTCTGGCTACTCGAAGGGGCACTGGCACTGCTCATCGTCATGATGGCACGACCACAGTTTGGAAAGAGCATCAGCCAGAAGCAACGTGCAGGCATCGAGACGGTGATAGCTATCGACGTGAGCAACTCGATGCGTGCCGTGGACAAGGATGGTGACGGTATGCTGAGCCGACTGGAGCGAGCAAAGATGATAGTAGGAAAACTCATCGACCAGTTTACCAACGACAAGATAGGACTCGTGGTGTTTGCTGGCGATGCCTTCATACAGTTGCCTATTACCAACGATTTCGTATCGGCTAAGATGTTCCTCAACAGCATAGACCCCTCGATGATCAATAATCAGGGTACTGACATCGCTGCCGCCATACGCACATCCAGTCTCTGCTTCACACAGCGAGAGCATGTGGGAAAGGCCATCATCGTCATTACGGACGGTGAGGACCATGAGGGTGCCGCTCTTGAAGCTGCCAAGAAGGCTCACGAAGAGGAGGGACGCAATGTCTATGTACTGGGAATAGGGTCGCCCAAGGGGTCACTGGTGCCCATGGCCGATGGCTCTGGATATATGATTGACAACACAGGACAGCAGGTCATGTCACGTCTCAACGAGCAGATGTGTGCTGAGGTGGCACAGGCTGGAGGTGGTGCCTATATTCATGTCGAGAACACGGCAGCGGCACAGAAACAGCTGGAAGAGGTGCTCGACAAGCTGGAGAAAGCCGAGACATCTATCTATAGTGAGTTTGATGAACAGTTCCAGGCTGTAGGACTCATAGCACTGCTACTGCTGATACTGGAGGTATGCATCTTAGACCGCCAGAATCCTACACTGAGGAAATTAAAACTTTTCAAGAGATGAAACTGAAGTATATCCTATCCGTCTTTCTTTCCGTCTTCCTGGCTCAAAACGTTGTCGCACAGGATGTGAAGGAGGTGCGTCGCTACGTGAAGCGAGGCAACAAGATGATGCATCAAGGCCAGCGGGACAAGGCTTATGAACAATATAGGAAAGCCTTCGAATGTGACAGCACCAATACGCTGGTCGACTACAACATGGCTACCTCGATGTTTCCCAACGAGTGGAAAATCATGAAGCAAGATGGTAAGCGTGATACGATTATGACAGGACTGCTGCTGCATGCAGGCGATCAAAGGGCAGAAGAGAACCCTGTACGTCGTTCGATGGCCTATCACAACCTGGGGGTGATGCATCAGATACGAGCCAACCAGAGTGGCGAAGACCAGCAGAAATACCAGCAACTGCAGATGGCTATAGAGGCCTATAAGCAGGCTTTGCGCAACAATCCCCACGATGATGAGGCTCGATATAATCTGGTGCTCTGTCAGCGACAGTTGCCCAAGGGCGATAGCGGACAGGATCAGCAAGAGGGTGACCAGAACCAGAAGCAGGAGAAAAAGGATGAGCAACAGCAGCAGCAGCAAGACCAGCAGCAACAGCAGCAGGAACAACAACAGCAACAGCAACAACAACAGCAACAGCAGCAGAACCAGGAATGGATAGAGCAAATGCTGAATGCTGCTGAACAACGAGAGAAACAGACCCGTCGCCACATGGACGAACAACAGCAGAAACAGCAGAACAGGCGTCGGCAGAATGAGAAAAACTGGTAAATGGGAAGTAATGTTCAGATGAAACGCAAGCTATATATCATCATGCTCTGTATGCTGGCAACAATCGTTGCCGGAGCACAGAGCCATACGTTGACAGTAGAGGTAGAACCGGTTGTGCATGTGAATGAGAACTTCAAGTTGCGCTATGTGCTCAACTCGACAGATGCTCGCAATTTCAATCCAGGCAATATTCCCGATGCCTTCGAAGTGCTCATAGGCCCTACGCAGTCAACAAGCATCAGCACGGTTATCATCAACGGAAACAGAAAGACGACACAGACACTGACACTGACCTATGTGCTGTCGGCTAGCAAGACGGGAAAGTTCACGATTCCTGCCGCCTCTGTCAGTGTGGGAGGAGAGACCGTCAAGTCGCAGCCACAGACCATACAGGTCATCGCCAGCAACGAGCATCCTGCGGCACATAGCGGAGGATCGGCAAACGATTTCTTCATCATGGCAACGGCCACCAAGCGGCATGTGTCGGTATTCGAACCCTTCCTGCTCACATTCAAGGTGTGCTGGCATCCTGACCTGCCAGTCATCAATCTCGACCCGATCACCCTTGAGTTGCAGAATGTATATATGCAACCCTATAACGACACGCAGCAGAAGAGCAAGAAGGTGGAGAATATCAACGGAAGGGTGCTCGTCACCGTCGACTGGCAGCAATATGTCGTCTATCCCCAGAAGGCTGGCGTGCTAGAGATTCCCAGCATGAAGCTGAAGGGATATATTCGTGAGGATGTGGCTTTCGACCCCTTCGACCCCTTCTCTTCTGGATATCGTGAGGTAGCACGTCAGCTGTCTTCGCCACAGCTGAACATACAGGTCGACGAGCTGACAGACAAGCCTGCAGACTTCTCTGGTGGGGTGGGGCACTTCTCGATCGATGCCTCACTGGACAACAGCGAGGTGAAGGAGAACACACCTGTCACGGTGAAGGTGACGGTGAGTGGACGGGGCAACTTCAACATGCTGCGCGAACCTACTCTCGTCTTCCCACGGGGCTTCGACACCTACGATACCAAGCAGACAGAGAACTACCAGGTGACGGCCGATGGACTCAGTGGCAGTGTGACCTACGACTTTGTGGCTGTGCCACAGCGAAAGGGCAATTTTGTCATCCCGCCTGCCAGGCTTACCTATTTCGACTTGCAGAGCCGATCGTATCAGACGGTGCAGACAGACTCTTTCCGCATCAATGTGCTGAAGGGAGACGGCACGAGCTCCACTCTTCGCGACTACTCAGGAGACAATGTGCAGCAGACAGGGGATATACATGGCATCAAGACGGGCATCGAACGGCCATCATCAGGACAGACATTCTTCGCTTCCGTGACCTATTTCCTCATCCTCGCCATACTGGTACTGTCTTTCATCGTGTGCTTCGTCATTCTCCGTCTGCGTGAGAAGAGTCAGGCCGATGTCACCAAGACCAAGGGCAAGCGGGCCAACAAGGTGGCTGTCAAGAAGCTTCGCAAGGCTGCCAAGCTGATGAAGGAGAACAATCTGGGTGGATTCTACGATGAGACCTTGCGTGCCCTCTGGGGATATGTTGGCGACAAGCTCAACATCCCTGTCAGTCAGCTCTCGCGTGAGAATATCAGTCAGCGGCTGCAGGAACGGGGTGTTGACGAACAGATCACCAGCCGTTTCATCGAGGCCATCGACGAATGTGAGTTCGTACGATATGCACCTGGCGATGCACAGGGCAACATGAGCCGGGTCTATGAGAAGTCCATTACTGCCATCGAACAAATAGAGAGTGTGAAGAAAGTGAAGAAAACGGCACGTCAGCAGACATTGGGCATCGTTCTGATGCTTGTCATGACAGCTTTGTCTTCCAGCTCAGCATGGGCACAGACAAAAGTACAGGCTGACGAGGCTTATAGTCAGGAGGAATACGAAGAGGCCATTGCCATCTACGAGCAACTGGCCCAGAAAGGAACCAGTGCCGAGGTGTACTATAACATGGGGAATGCCTATTATCGGCTCGACAGCATGGCGAAGGCTATCTTGTGCTATGAACGGGCATTGCGACTACAGCCTGGCGATGAGGATGCCCTTTTCAACTTGCAGCTGGCAAGCTCGAAGACGGTTGATAAGATAGCACCCGAGCGGGAGATGTTCTTCGTCACTTGGTACCATGCCCTGGTCAGCTTCCTCAGTGTCGACACGTGGGCTCTTCTGGCTGTCATATTCCTGCTTGTCGCTGTCGTCCTGTGGCTGCTCTATTTCTTTGCCTATGGCGAGCAAACACGACGGTGGGCATTCTTTGGGGCCATACTGCTCGTCGTCCTCTTCCTGTTGTGCAATATCTTTGCATGGCGGCAGAAGAAAATGCTGTCCGGACATGATGATGCCATCGTGATGCAGGAGACGGTGGGAGTGAAGAACATACCGTCTGACGAGGGGAACGACGATTTCACCATTCATGCTGGTACGAAGGTCAAGGTCATTGACAGCACGATGAGCGACTGGAAGCAAATCAGCTTGCCTGACGGACGTGAAGGATGGGTAAAGCCTAGTTCATTTGAAGTGATATAACTGACGACGATGCCCATGGACTGGATAGGACTAGACAAACAATGGCTGCTGGCCTTGAATGGCAGTGATTCGCTATTCTTAGATTCGCTTGTCAAGACGCTTACTACGGCCACTACGTGGATACCTCTCTATGTGGCGCTAATCTATATCGTCATAAAGAATAGCGACAGCATGAAGAAAGTGCTACTCATCGTGGGCTGTGCACTCTTGTGTGTGTTCCTTGCAGGCAGTCTTGATGATATGATTGTCAAACCGCTGGTGGGACGATGGCGACCCACACGCGATCCTGACATTGGGATGGCTGTAGACATCGTCAATGGCTATCGTGGAGGACGATTCGGATTCTTCTCCGCACATGCTTCCAACACGTTCAGCCTGGCTGTATTCCTCACACTCGTCATACGTAGCCGACTGTTGGGGGTGGCCTTGGTCACGTGGTCACTGGTCAACTGCTGGACACGCTTATATCTCGGTGTCCACTATCCTGGCGATGTCGTGGTGGGGCTGCTATGGGGAGGTGTTGTGGCCACAGGAGTATGGTACCTCTATACACGGTTGATACGGAAGACAAACGAACCACTCACTTTTATCTCTACACAGTATACCAAAACAGGCTTCCTTTGCAGCCACATCGATATTGTGGTCAGTGTGATGGTCTTCACCCTGGTATTTGCCATACTGAAGGCATGCCTGGCAATTTACATCTAGATGTTTCTATGGATACAAAGCATATCTGCATTAGCGACTATCATTATGAGCTCCCTGATGAGCGTATAGCCAAGTTCCCCGTTACACCTCGCGACCACTCACAGCTGTTGGTGTATGACAAGGGAACGATTTCTGATGACCACTTCTATAACCTGGCATCGCATCTTCCTGAGCGGGCTTTGATGGTGTTCAACAATACCAAGGTCATACGTGCCCGCATGCTCTTCCATAAGTCTACTGGAGCACTCATAGAGATATTCCTTCTCGAACCCTATGCTCCTGCCGACTACGAGCAGATGTTCCTCACACGTGGACGTTGCACCTGGCTTTGTCTGGTGGGTAACCTGAAGAAGTGGAAGGAGGGCACCTTGGAACGGCAGTTGACCATTGGCCAGCAGCAACTCACCATTCGTGCCACACGTGGGGATATGGTGGGGACCAGTCATGCCATTCTCTTCGAGTGGGACAACGAGCAGTTTACCTTTGCCGAAATACTGGAGGCAGCAGGACAACTGCCCATTCCTCCATATCTGAACAGAGAGACACAGCAGAGCGATCTCACGACCTATCAAACGGTCTATTCCAAAATCAAGGGCAGTGTGGCGGCACCTACCGCTGGCTTGCATTTCACTCCCGAGGTGCTCGCATCGCTCGATAGTCGGGGCATCATTCGTGATGAACTGACGTTGCATGTCGGAGCTGGGACATTCAAACCTGTGAAGAGCCGTGAGATGGCCGATCATGTCATGCATACTGAGCATGTCTGTGTGGGACGACATACATTGCAAAGGCTACTTGACCATCAGTGCCAGGCTATTGCCGTGGGAACGACAAGTGTGCGTACACTGGAGAGTCTCTATTATATGGGATTGAAGGTGCAAGCCAATAGTCAGATTACTGAGGAGCAGCTGCATGTCGACCAGTGGGAGCCATACGAACAGCCTGAGTCATTGCAGCATCCTTCGCGCAGTCAGGTCGCAGCTGCTATTCGTGCCCTGCTGGCATGGCTTGATGAAAATGCACAGCAGGCCCTTCATGCTTCTACGCAGATTATCATAGCTCCTGGCTATGAGTTTAAGATTGTCTCACAGCTCATCACCAATTTCCATCAGCCACAGTCCACGCTACTGCTGCTGGTCAGTGCGTTCACAAAGGGGCACTGGCGTGAAATCTATCGTCATGCCCTCAGTCACGACTATCGTTTCCTGAGCTATGGCGACAGCTCCCTGCTGACCGTTTAGACTCCTTTCCCCTGGTGTCATGTGTTTTTCATGGCATGCATTTACTTGGTGCCTTGGTTTTCCCTCAAGGTATGTGTTCCCCTGTTGCCCTGCGTTTTTGCCCGCATGGCATCAGTGTCCTACTCGTGGTGATAGGGCTCCCCTTTAATAATAGTACATGCGCGATAGATTTGCTCTACGAATACCAGTCTGACCATCTGGTGCGAGAAGGTCAGTCGTGAGAGCGACAACTGCTCGTTGGCACGGGCATATACAGCAGGCGAAAAACCATAGGGACCGCCAATCACGAACACCAGCCGGCGGGATGTGGCACGCTTGCGGTCAAGCCACGAAGCCAGTTCAACACTCCGCAACTCCTTGCCGTGCTCGTCGAGCAGTACCACCGTGTCCTGTGCCTGCAACTGTTTCAGTATCAGTTCTCCTTCTGCTGTCTTTTGCTGCTCTTCAGACAGGCTTTTGCTGTTTTTAAGCTCAGGGATTACCGTCATGCCAAATGGCATGTAGTGGCCAATGCGTTCTGCATAGTCATTGATGCCGGCAGCAAAGTGCTTGTCGGCAGTACGGCCTACCAGGATCAGTTCAGTCTTCATCGATGGCGTATTTGCTCCTGCCGTGATGCACAGGACAGAGGGTCTCGTTCTTATCAATGGGATGGTACTCGTGCTTACGCTTGGGATTCATCGGAAACCAGCCTTTCTCCACACGTTTCTTCTGAGAGAACAGCTCGCCGATAGCCCATAGCGAGGAGGCACCAAACACACCGATAAGTGCTGATACAACCTCGTGCTCGATAAAGAGGGCTGCTCCTATGCTGGCAAGGCCTACCACGAGAAATACCCACCACAGATGTGTGCCCGTGTAATATTCAGCTTTGATGACGATGGGATGGAAAAATCCTATGATGAGAAACGTGCTGATGGCTATGATGATTCCTGTGAAATACATGTCGTCCTTTCTTTTTGCTGCAAAGTTACGAAATAAGTGAGAGAAATAGAAAGAAAAAATCCTTTTTTTTCTTTTATTTCCGAGCGAAAGGTAAGTTCCACGTAGTGAAAGTTACGAAATAAGTGAGAGAAATAGAAAGAAAAAATACTTTTTTTTCTTTTATTTCCGAGCGAAAGGTAAGTTCTGCTCAGCAAATGTTACGAAATAAGTGAGAGAAATATGAGAAAAAGTCGTGGAAAATAGCTACCTTTGCAGGAAATTTTCATAGTTATGACACAGGAACAAGATATCAGGAATGCCGTTGAGGTGCTGCGAAAGGGTGGGGTGATACTTTATCCTACAGACACCGTGTGGGGGATTGGTTGTGATGCAACCAACGAGGATGCCGTAGCCAGAGTGTACAAAATCAAGCAACGGGACGACTCGAAAGCCCTGATCTGTCTCGTTGACAGTGATGCCCGTCTGCAACGCTACGTGCGACAGGTGCCCGATGTGGCATGGCAGCTCATCGATTGTGTTGTCAAGCCTACCACAATTATACTTGATGGAGCAGTAAACCTTGCTCCCAATCTTATTGCTGATGATGGCAGCATAGGCATCCGCATCACCAACGAGCCTTTCTCCCACGAGCTG
The DNA here is from genome assembly GCA_024684515.1 of Prevotella sp. GTDB lineage: Bacteria > Bacteroidota > Bacteroidia > Bacteroidales > Bacteroidaceae > Prevotella. The sequence continues at coordinate 655 of JAIKWS010000100.1, read as the reverse complement.
TGCTATCGCTTCCAGAAAGCTCTCGTTTCTACTTCTGCCAATATCAGTGGAGAACCAGCAGCACAGAACTATCGGGACATCGATACACGCATCCTTGAACAGGTGGATTATGTCTGCTTCTCGCGCAGACAGGAGCATAAACCACATCAGCCCTCTGCTATTATCAAACTCAGTATGGATGGTCAAGTGAAAGTCATACGATAAGTTTGTCGATACCCATCAGAAAAAGGTCTACATGTTAATTGCTGAACTTCCTGTCAACTGCTGGTTCGCATGAACTGGCTTGGAGGTGAGGAAGACCGTGTAGAAACCTGACTCTTTGCAGGGCACTTCGCATGTTCCACCATTAGGCAGAATCATGTTGGGGGGATGTCAGCGCAAAATTGCGCCTACATATTATCCACCAGGCAGTCTCCCTGTTTCTGATGTCCTGATCACCTCTTTGCATCCCGACTCGCTGACGATGACGGCATTCGAATTGCAGCTCGAACCACCGTCGTGAATCACGACGGTGCTTTTGTATGCTCGGCATGAGTATTGTCTAACGGGTGCAAGTCCCGAGTGAGCCCTAATAGCGGGAATCACATAGCCAAGAGCAAGGGTGTCCGTCGCGAGGCGGAATCTGAAAGAAGCTTACGGCAAACATCTGGCCTGA
>JAIKWS010000099.1 GCA_024684515.1 Prevotella sp. | reverse complement strand
GACCTGTAGCCAGCAAGTTGACCTCCAAAGAATTTGCTACCGCTACGTGTCATGACCTGTAGCCAGCAAGTTGACCTCCAACATTAGAAGGTAGACTACGAGAAAAGCCCCTCACAAGTATCGAAGCTTGTAGAGGGGCTTTTGTGAATGATAAAAGAAAGAGGAAAAAGGGAAAAGGGGAAAAGGGGAAATATGGCGTGTTTGCAACTACAAGATTTTGGCGTTTGCAAAGTGTTAAAGCCAAGGGTGCGTGACTCTTGAATGATGGTCAAAAATCCGAAGGTGCAAAAAAGACGATGAAAGATGACGGAGGTGCTGCACAGCAACATAAAGAACGGCAGCTGTTCAGTCCTCCGGCCACGGTTCGAACTCCAGTTCCAGCTCTACCCATTGCTGTTGCTCATGGGGAGTGGCAGTCTTCTGGTTTGACACTCCCAGTCCCAGCAGGCGGATGGGGTGTGAAGAAAAGGGCACTCCCTGCATCAGCTGCTCCGCCAACGGCAGTATGGTCTCCTTGGACAGCAGCACATCGTCAACGGTGATGCTGCGAGTAATCTGCTGGAAGTCCTGGAACTTCACCTTCAGCGTCAGCGTGTGACCCTCGAAGGCATGCCTGGCGATCCGTCTGACCAGCTCTGCCACCATGTGGTAGAGGTGGATGGTGACGGCAGCCTGGTCGCTGATGTCGGTCTCGAAGGTCTGCTCACAGCTCACTGACTTCCTCTCCCACTGTGAGACGACAGGCCTGTTGTCCACCCCCCGGGAGAAGTCGTAGAACACCCTGCCCATCTTGCCAAACTCCTTCGTGAGCCTGACGAGTGACGTATTCCTGAGATCCATCCCGGTGAAGATGCCCATGCGGTGCATCTTCTCTGCCGTCTTCTGCCCCACCCCCCATATCTTCTCCACCCTGAGCTGTGCTATGAACGACAGGGCCCGGTCGGGGTGTATCACCGTCAGCCCATCGGGCTTGCGCCAGTCGGATGCTATCTTGGCCAGGAACTTACAATAGCTGACACCGGCAGATGCCGTGAGCCCGGTGGTCTGAAGGATGCGTCGCTTGATCTCGCGTGCGATATCAACCCCCATCTCCACACCCTTCTTGTTCGCTGTGACATCGAGGAAGGCCTCATCGAGTGAGATGGGCTCTATGATATCGGAATAGTCATGGAAGATATCGTGCAGCTGTGCCGACACCTCCTTGTATCGCTGGAAATGTGGCTGTACGATGATGAGCTGCGGGCATAGCCGCTTGGCCACCTGTATGGACTGTGCCGAATGGACTCCATAGCGACGTGCCTCGTAGCTGGCTGTCGCGACCACACCCCGCTCGGCATCGTGGCCAACCGCTATCGGCTTGCCTCTCAGTTCCGGGTGGTCATGCTGCTCCACGGCAGCGAAGAACTGGTCCATATCGACATGGATGATTTTCATCATGTACCTCTACGCACGGCTAATTCACTGGCAAAGGTAGTAAAACAAAAGCATCCAGCCAAATTTTTCAGCCACAAAAGAGGGGAAGGGGTGACGAACAGCTCCGTGGAGAACCCTTGCCCCGCGGGGCTTGAACGGTCACAGAAAGAAGGATGGCGAAAGGAACCCCTGTAATTCGTCTCATCGCTTCATGTTGCTTTTTTCCATGTTTTGTTTGTTGGTATGACAAAAAAAACGTAACTTTGCAACTTCAAGTTCAACGGCCTCCGGCCTGACAACGATAGACAACTAACTTATAACCTATTTATAAATATATGAAACGTGGTATAACAATTTTTGCTGTTTGCATGTCGATGCTCACCCTGAGTGCGCAGGATGTGCGCGAGAGTATCCGGCTTGACGAAGGATGGACGTTCGCGTTTGGTAATGCTTCCGACCCCGCCAGGGATTTTGGATGCGGAACGGAGTATTTCAACTATCTGACCAAAGCCAACTCCATCCACAACGAGGGTCCCTATGCCGTGAAGTTCGACGACAAGGGATGGCAGGAGGTACGAGTGCCTCACGACTGGGTAACCACCCTACCCTATGCCCGCGAGGCCAGCCATTCGCATGGTTACAAGACGGTGGGATACAAATATCCGGAGACCAGTGTGGGATGGTATCGCAAGGTTGTCGCCATACCGGAAAGTGACCTCGGCAGACATATCAGCCTGCGTTTCGACGGCATCTTCCGCAATGCCCGTGTGTGGTTCAACGGCTTCTACATGGGTGCTGAGCCCAGCGGCTATGCCACCCAGGTGTATGATGTGACGGAGTATGTGAACTATGGCGGTGACAATCTCATCTGCGTGCGTGCCGATGCCACCCTGGAGGAGGGATGGTTTTACGAGGGTGGCGGCATCTACCGCGATGTCTGGCTGGAGAAGACGGGGGCTGTCAGCGTGGCACCCTTCGGCACCTTTGTCTATGCCGACATGCAGCAGCCCTATTCACAGGCAACGCTCTTCGTGGAGACAGAGGTCAGCAACAGCAGCCTTCAACCGCAGGACTGCGTGCTGACACAACGGTTGCTGGATGCCGACGGAAGGGAGGTGGCGACCAGCCCGTCGGTCACCATCAGGATGAAGGCCAAGGAGACCGTGGGGTGCAAACAGCAGCTGCACGTGGACCATCCGCACCTGTGGAGCCATGCAGACCCCTACCTCTATCGGGTGGTGACGACCGTCAAGGCCGGCAGTACCGTCACCGATGTCTACGAGACCACAACGGGCTTCCGCGATGTCGAGTTCGATGCCGACAGGGGTTTTCTGCTCAATGGCCAACCGCTGAAGCTGAAGGGTGTGAACATGCACCAGGACCATGCCGGTGTGGGTGCTGCCATGCCCGAGGCCTTGATGGCATGGCGCATCAGACGACTGAAGGAGATTGGCGTCAATGCCTACCGGTCGTCGCACAACCCCATGACGCCAGCACTACTGGATATCTGCGACCGGGAGGGCATCCTCGTCATTGACGAGAACCGCCTGTCGGGAATCAACAGCGAGCACCTGCGACTGCTAGACAATATGATTCGCCGTGACCGCAACCATCCCTCTGTCATCCTATGGAGCGACGGCAACGAGGAATGGGGCATGGAGAACAGCATACAGGGCAGGAGAGTGGCCGAGGCCATGAGGGAATATACCCGTCTGCTGGACCCTACACGCCACTCTACCATTGCCAATGCCGGTGGCGGTGAGATGATCAAGGGTCTCGATGTGGTGGGCTTCAACTATATCATGCAGAACAGTGTGGACGAACGGAAGGCCAAGAATCCGACCTGGAAGATTGTCGGAACGGAAGAGACCACAGGCTGTGGCACCAGGGGTGTCTACTTCAATTCCCCCGACCAGCCAGGACACATGGTGAGCATGAACCGTGACACCACCCACCATCATGTGGAGAACGTCATCGAACGGGGATGGAAATTCTATGCCGAGAGGCCATGGGCAGCCGGCATCTTCTACTGGACGGGCTTCGACTATCGCGGAGAACCCAACCCGCTGAGCTTCCCTGCCACGGACTCCGAGTTTGGCATCCTCGACTACTGCGGATTCTGGAAAGACGAGGCATGGTACCTGAAGGCATGGTGGACAGACGAGCCAACGCTTCATATCTTCCCACACTGGAACCTGCAAGGCCACGAGGGTGAGGAGATAGAGCTGTGGGCATACAGCAACTGCGATGAGGTGGAGCTGATCGTGAACGGCAAGAAGCTGGGCAGGCAACGCATGCCTGTGAACGGGCACCTGACGTGGAAGGCCACCTACCAGCCTGGCAAGGTGGTGGCAAAGGGCTACAAAAACAACAAGTGCATACTCACGGAGACCATCGCGACGACAAAGCCTGCCTACAAGGTGGTACTGAAGACCGACCGCACGACCATCAAGGCTGATGGCCGGGATGTGGCCGTGGTAACGGTTGAGATACAGGACAAGAACGGAAAGGTCGTTCCCGATGCATGCCAGATGGTCGATGTCAGCCTCGACGGCCATGCCCGCATCCTGGGGGCAGGAAATGGCGACCCATCCTATCTGGGGGCTGACCATCCCTCGGACAAGGACTGCAAGACCTTCCATATCCCGGCCTTCAACGGCTTGGCACAGGTGCTGATACAAAGCGACCATGCACCATCTGCCATAGCGGTCAGTGCCCAGTCCAGCGGACTCGTAGCAGGAAGTGTCACGATGGCTTCTGAATAGGCTGCGAAGGGCCGTCTACAGCTGCATGATGAACCCACGGCAGGAAAAAGGGCAAAAAGGGAACTATTTTCGGTAATCATTTTGTTTTCTCGAATAAATAGCCTACATTTGCAGCCGGAATAATCAGTAAACATATAAATTGTAATCATTACACACATGAGAGAAATAAGAACGATGACCATGACCCTGCTGCTGACCATGCTGTGCGGGGCCTTCATGCTGACATCCTGCTCGAAAGACGAGGATGAGGTGACCGTAGTAAAAAAGGAGTACTTCAAGTCGTGGAACAACTGTGAGGCCCTGTCAGCCCTGAAAGCGTATGTGGAGGATGTCACCAACCCGAAATCGAACAACTATATCGAGGTCGACGACCGCATTGCCACGTTTGATATGGACGGCACCTTCGTTGGCGAACTCTATCCCACCTATTTTGAATACAACCTGCTGGAGTACAGGGTGCTCGACGATGCCTCGTATCGCGACAAGGCCCCTGACGACGTGCGACAGACAGCACAGGAGATCAGGGATTTCGTACGCCATGGCACACCCCTGCCATCACAGTTCGACATGAAGCATGCCCGTGCTGCCGCCAAGGCCTATGCCGGGATGACGATTGGCGAGTTTGATGCCTATGTGAAAGCCTACGGCACACAGCCTGCCAACGGCTTCAGGGGGATGACCTATGGCAACAGCTTCTATCAGCCCATGCTCGAGGTGTTCGACTATCTGAAGGACAATGGCTTCACCTATTATGTCGTCTCAGGCTCCGACCGCTTCATCTGCCGTGCCCTGGTAGAGTCTATCGGCATCGCCCCCAACAGGGTGATAGGCATGGATGTGAGGCTCGTATCACGCAAGCAGGGGGACCAGGCAGGTGTCAACTACACCATGGAGAAGGAGGAAGACCTGGTGCGCACGGACAGTCTGCTCATCAAGAACCTGAAGACCAACAAGGTGCTGCAGATCTCGCAGGAGATAGGCAAGGTGCCCGTCCTCTCGTTCGGCAACAGCGGTGGCGACTGCTCCATGCACAACTACTGCATGAGCAACAGCAAGCATCGTAGTGCTGCCTTCATGCTCATTGCCGACGATGATGTGCGCGACCATGCCAACCGTGACAAGGCCCTCAAGCTGGCCACTCAATGGGCTGAGGCCGGCTACTATGTCATCTCGATGAAAGACGACTTCAAAACCATCTACGGATCTGGGGTGGAGAAGGTCGACTTCACCTTCTAAGATAGCGACAACCATGTTCAGAAGCCCCCCGGCAAGACAACTGCCCCCGGGGGGTTGCTGCGGCAGCAACGAACAGGATACCATCCGGGTGAGCAGGCTTGCCGAGGGGCTCACGATAAGAAGGATTACGGGGGTGACCAACAGAACACCATCCCTCTCATCGAGCCTGCCTACGACTCCTCCTCAAAGAATTTGCCCTTGGGCAGGACACGATTAGTGGCGATACAACTATTGAAGCGTTCACGGCTGCTTCGCTCGCGTGCAAACATGGCCATGGTGCCTGCCTCGCTCTGCTGGAACTCCATATGCTCGTCGATGGCAAAGTTGCGGGCCATCGATTCCACATCGAGGTTGTCTGTACCGATGAGTGTGAACGTCCAGTGCTGCTTCTTCAGCTTCTCGATCATCGTACGGGTCATCTGCAACGTCCACTCCTCACTGCTGTTCTCCTCGCCATCGGTGATGATCGTCACCAGCACATGGTCTCCGTCCTCCACCTGTGCATTCGTCTTGGAGATACCTTTGCCGATGGCATCATAGAGAGGTGTGCCCCCACAGGGGTTGTAGGCTTTCCAGTCCAGTTCCCTGGTCTGTGCTGCAGGCTGGTTGTCGTAGTGCCAGGTGGTATGCCCACTGTCGAAGGTGAGCAAGGTGACGAACTGCTGCTGGTCGGGGAATTTCTCCTGCATCTTACGTACCGTCTGCAACGTCTCGTTCATGCCTACGAAGGCCTGCTTGCGGATAATCTCCATCGAACCACTCTCGTCGACGATAATCAGGTTATGAACTCGCTTGGTCTTTTCTTCATTCGTTTCCATCATCATTTGTTGTTTTTAATTGGTGAATACTTGGTTTGTTCTCTTCTGTTTGTGCTCATCACAGGGAAGGTATCCCCCTTCTCTCTGACTCGCTTTTCTGACATGTCTTTATCTCTTTGAAGAATAAATGTCAGAAAAATTAAGCTAATAGGATTTTTTTTTGTATTTTTGCAGAAAAAAAGTGCGACCATGTATTATCAGCTACTGTCAGACGACGAGATCCAGAGTGGTTTCCGCAGGGGAGACCCGGCTATCATCCGCGAGTATTTCTACGGCTACTGCAGGGTGGGCTATAACATCTTCGACCAGCGTTACCAGCTGCGGGAGAAGGAGAACCTCGACTTCATGTCGCTGGCCCACCAGTATGCCATCTACCTGATGGAGCACGACTGGAAGCCCCTCGAGGACCACTCACCAAACGTGAGTCTGAAGACCTGGCTCATCAATGGCTTCCGCTTTGTCGTGCTCGATGCCCTGAAATGGTATCGCAAGGAGTATGGCACCATCACCTTCAGAGACTATCTGATGTCGTTCGACATGACCAGCGACCTGCGGCTGCAGTTCAACAGCATGGTGGAGGATGTCTGCGACCATGTGCCCATGAACCGTCACGACAGGCTGATCATCGACATGATGCTGCTGCAGGGCTACAAGGGCACGGAGGTGGCAGCACAGATGGGGATGACGCCATCGGCAGTATCACAGCGATACAAGAGACTGAAGGAGCAGGTCATCGTGCCCTATTTCAAGGACAATTTCGACATGGACCTCGACATGCCGCAGGTGATGGACCAGTGGGAAATGGAGGAGAGAGAGGTCGACCTCACGCAGTACACACACACGATGCCGTCTTTCATGGAAGACTTGTCAGCACCGATGTCACCCTTCTTCAGGAAGAAGGCTGCGCACCACAAGCGTACGACACCAGCCCTCATCACCGATCTGCAGCCCGACGAGATCTTCGTCTTCGGCAGCAACCTGAAGGGCTTGCATGGGGGTGGTGCCGCCTATACCGCATACCGCAAGTTCGGGGCTGTCATGGGACAGGGAGCAGGACTGCAGGGACAGAGCTATGGCATACCCACCATGCAGGGTGGCACGGAGACCATCCGTCCCTATGTGGACGAGTTCATCCTGTTTGCCAGCGACCACCCTACCCTCACATTCCTCGTCACACGCATCGGATGTGGCATCGCCGGATTTGATGACGAAGACATCGCACCACTGTTCAGACGGGCCCACGATGTCCCGAACATCGTGCTGCCACAGGGATGGTAGTGCCGTCCCACCCCAACTGACTCCTCGCTGGCAGCGGGCTGATATCATGCAGTGCCATTGGCATCAGCGGTGGCACCATCACGGCACAGGGAGGTAGCGATGCTGCCGGCATAGGCACAGGATATACCGGCTCGTGCGGTCATATCGTCATAACGGCTGAGGTCACCAAGGTGACCGCTAGGAAAGGCAGTGGCACGGGAACATTCTACAGCATAGGCAGGGGACTGAATGCCGCTAGCTGCGGCATCATCCTCATCGGAGGCACCCCCATGGACCAGAGCACCTTCTCTGCCAGCCAGTACATCTATCCCTAGACAACAGGCCCGTTGAAAGAAACCCAGGAAGCAGACTCGCGAGGGTCTGCTTCTTTCGTTCCCAACAGACGTAATAGTCTGATGATGACACTATTGCCGGATATAGTAAAAAATAAGCCTTGTGTGTGTACCTTAGGACTGCCTGTCAGCATCACCGGACGATCACCTTGCGCACGTTGCCATCCTCTGTCCGCACGATGTTGACCCCTGTCTGCATCTGCTGCTGCCGCATGCCATTGAGCGAGTAGTAGGCAACTGGCGAGGTGTGGAGGTCGGAGACAGGAGGTGCGACAGAGGTCTGATAGACCAGCTGGTCGGCAAAGGCCGTGATCTGCTCGCTGGTGATGGTGACATAGGTCAAGGCATAGCCATTGCCCACGCTATACGACTCGTCCTCGTAGAGAATGGCCAGGCTGCCATCGGTCAGTCGTACCATCGTGGAGTAGGCAGCTCCTCCCGGCTGTATGTTCATGAAGTCAACCCATGTCTGTCCCTCGTCGATGCTCATGGCCAGTGTGAGGTTCTCCCTGGCGGACGACTTGACGTAGGTATGTAGCAGGATGTCATGGCTGCCCTGTGTCTTGCGACTATAGTAGAGGATGTCGGCATTGCAGGCATTGCCACTAATCTGACTGTTGCGCCAGGGTTTGTCCCACTTACGGGCATCGGCATCGCCACGATTGAAGCCCCTGTCGCCGGTATGCCTCACCGTGAGCAGCAGACGACCATCGTTGAGCTGTTCGAGCTTCGACTCGTCACAGCCTGCATAGGCCTTGGCAGGACCCATGGTCCAGTGCTCTCCCTCGTCGGTAGAGCTGATGACATAGCACTGGGGCGATGTCTTGTTGTCGTAGGGCAGACAGTTGTTGGTGAACATCACGGTGCCGTCGAACGTGGTGAGACCCTTGCCCGAAGAGATGAAGTTGCCATAGAACCCCAGCTGGTTGGCCCGCTTGTTGACAGCATCGGAGAAGTTGGAGGTATAGAGCTGGCGGGGCTTGGTCCAGGTGATGCCATTGTCGTCGCTGGTACAGATGACCGCATTGCGCATGCCATCCCAGAACATGACCGATCCGGCAGCCATCACGCAGATGAGACGACCACCGGCAGTACGTGCCAGTGCCGCATCACCATAGCCGTAGTCGGTCGTCGTCTTGCCATCGCCGGCAGCGATGATATTCTGTGGCGACCACGTGCGACCGCCATCACTACTCCGTCTGACACTGACGTCAATCTTGTGGTTGCCCAGGTCGGCATTGCTGTCATAGCGACGGTCGCTGGCCACGATGATGTTGCCCTCGCGGTCGAGCATCATTGCCGGGATGCGATAGTAGCGGCAGTTGTCGGAAGTAGGCACATAGGCAATGCTCTTCACATCGAAGATCCTGGCCTCACCCTTGGGGTCGCCGGCAGTGGCAGGCATGTCGATGGTCTGCTGCGTACCCTCGTGGCTATAGGTGATGGTGGTGAGCGAGGCATCGACGGTGGCACCCAGCATGGCCTCGTCACTGATGCCGGCAGTGACATAGAGGTAGTTGGAACCACTCTTCAGGGTGTAGCCGTCCTGAAGGTCGATGGTCAGCATGCCGCTCACTGGCGACACCTGTGCCAGCAGTCGTGGGGCATCGTCAGCATAGAACTCGGGGTTGTCCGACTGATAGATGCTCAGCTGCTGGATATAGTCGCTGCTCTTGCCCTTCAGGGTGATGCCCAGCTGCTGGATGGTGGCGGTGATGATGGGTGGTATGCTGATGCGCAGCAACAGGGCCTTGTCCTCATTGCGGCCTACGGTGTGATAGCCCTGCTTCACGGAGATGTCACGGCCATCGAGGGTGGTCACCCCGTTTTCTATCTCACTCCTGACCTCGTCGCTCACAGCCTGTCCCTTCATCAGGGTGAAGGGCACTCCCTGGTCGGAGGCAGCATAGTAGGAGATGATGGGACCCGTATAGCCATTGCTGGCCGACAGGTAGATGTCACCCTCAGTGGTATGCATCGAGTAGGTGGTGGACGTGAGCTTGGTCATGGTGATGCCCACCCGCTCGTGTGTGAACACCCAGGTATAGCCACTGTAGGTACCCATCTCGCTGGTGGGCTTGATGAAGGCATGACGGCCTATATTATATAGGTTGTAGTCGCCAGCCGCAGTCTTGACAAACACCCACTGGTAGTTGCTGGCATCGGTATGAGAGTCGTTCTTGCCCGTCGACCACACAAAGTCCTGCGAGTCGTCGGGACTGTAGTACATCTTTCCCCGTCCGTTGGCATTCACAATCTCGTAGGCGGTATACTCCTCGATGGTCTCTTCCTGCCAGTCGGTCAGCTCCACAGGGTAGATCTGATAGCACTGGGCACTGCCCACACTGCTGTTGACGGTGGAATAGAAATAGACACCACCCGACGATCGGTCCAGGCCGTATGTCACCCCGTTGGACTCCGTACGGGGGAAGGCATAGCCCTGGCTGTTGAAGTTCAGGGTATAGCTGCCTGCCGTCTCCGAAGCATAGACGGAACTGTTTCCCGTGGCTACGGGGAAGTAGCGACCCGAGGGGGTCTGGATCTTCCAGGTGCCGTCGTCGTTCTTCAGCAGTTTCATGATATAGGTGGTCTCCGTAGAACCGTTCAGGGCAGTATAGCTCAGTCCGTTCAGCATCAGCCTGTAGTCCTGACCCTCCTCGATACAGGTATTGTTACGAGGCTGGTGGATGACATACAGTCCTCCGTCTATGAGCTGGCTCTCTGCCGTCACCTGACTCCCCACGGCAATCTGCTGCGGGTCTGAAGCCAGAGCGGTTATCATACTGGTTAGGAAGGCGGTAGCAAGAAGCATCATTCGTTTCATATGACTGATTGGTTTTTGAGGTTATTAATAAGTACGGCAAAGATACGAAGAATAATCGGAACAGCAAAGCAAAAACCAAGAAAAGTGTTTTTTTCTTCTTGCCGGCGATGGGATGTGGTGCCTTCATGACGACAGTGCGCAGAAGAAATGAACTTTTTGGCACCGGAAACGAAAAAAGTGAGGAGAAATTTGGTATATATGCTTCCTTTTTGCGTAAATTTGCACAGTCGAAATGGGGATGCGAGGTGCTCCTACAGCGACGATGACAGGGATTTAAAGGATTCTATTAACACCAAAAACAAACAGCAATATGCTGCGAACAACTAAACTCTGGAATCAATATGCCATCAACGAGCAAAGGATATATCATCGGATGTGGCATCGAGGACCACTTCACCATCCAGCCACTCATGCTTCTGGAGAAACTGGGAAAGGCTAAGGTCAGGGTTCCTGCTCTTACGGTGAATGTGCTGGCCAGCATCAAGATGAAGGCTTCATAAGCTATACTGTTACCGCTGTCAGACTAAGCCATCCATTCAAAATCTTCCATTAATTCCTGGGTGAGGGGATAGTCCATGTGGACGTCATAGAGTATTGATCCATTGGTAGTGGCATTGAATCTTGGGTTTAGCAGACGGCCTGTACCGACATAGGTAAAGGGAAGAGTAATTCCGTTTTCCGACTCGACCTTTCTTACGAACACAAAGACCTGCTTGCTGTTTTGCTGCTTTTCGATTTCTCGCTCTTTGATATTGGCAACACTCTCCCACTGGAATGTCGTGTTGTCCAAAAATTTATCTTTGTAGTTCAGATGTTCCTGTACTGAGTCGTCCTTCTTCAGTCCCGCAAAAATGTACATGTTCCCATTCTTATAATATGTACCTAACTGATTATGCTTTGGGTTATCAAGAATCTTCAGAAGGACCTGATCCTGTCGATAATCCTGATACAGGAGGAATTCCTCTTCGTTTTTATATCTTGCGTCATATTGAGAAAGTCCATAATCCAGCAGATCTCTGACAAAATCCTTAAACTCTGGCTCCGCATCGCAAAGCAGGGATATCTCACCCATAAATTGCTGTGTGACACCTCCTTCATTCATAAATCTCAGTGCATGTTCAAACTGCTCTTCGGTAAAATCTACAATTTCATTCCTTAAGCATCTGCAAATCTCATATTCCTGGGTAACACCTTCCAATAGCTGTTTTACTATAAGGAATTCATGCCTGCGCACTAAAGGCAGGAGATTCGACAGATAGTCAATAGCTATTATCTGATCACTACTGAATACAGGAATAGACTCTTCGCCAATACCCTTTAGGAATCCATAATAAGAGTTTGTCTTTTTCTGTTCAATCTTAATCTTCATGAACTTCAGCAGATTAGGAGCATAATCGCTATTTACATAGTCCATATGTCTAGGGTATGTAGGGGTCTTGAGATAGCTTTTGAAGTTCTGATAGTCTTTTTTCAGATATCGTATGTTGTTGAAATTCTCATTGTCTATATGATGGAGTATCTGCTCTTTTGACAAGTCATCTAAACTTATTTTTACACCATATTCATCCAGTCCCAGCATCAGGAAATCCTCCCTCACCATTGTCTTCAGCAATTTTTTCTCAAGGATATATCCCTTTGACAAGCTGCCCAGAGCCAATGCGATATGGACACTACGCTTGTAGCTATTGCCTATAAAGTCAAGAATAGTGACGTACTGCTTATTGGGGAATTTTCGCAGTCCGCGTCCCAGCTGCTGGATAAAGATGGTACTCGACTCGGTAGGCCTCAGAAATAGCACCATGTTAACACCGGGGATATCCACACCCTCATTGAGAATGTCTACAGCAAATAGGATTTCAAGGTCCTTGCTATCATTCTGCAGGTCGTCATAAGCCCTTATGCGTTCTCCCGTTGTGTTTCTGCCACTAAGGAAGGTTGTATGATAATATTCTGACATGTTATCCGCCATCATGCGGGCATGCTGTATGTTCCTGCAGAACGCCAAGGCCTTTAGCTTCTGTCCTTCTTTCCTGTGTTTTTCAATCTGCTGATGAATAAACCGGCAGTTGCCTTCGTCTGAAATCTGAGCTATCAGACGTCTTTCTGCTGAGTCTGTTAGTCCATAGTCTACCAATTCATCTCGTATGCCGTAATAGTGAAAAGGAACAATCAAATCATTGATAATGGCATCACGCAGACGTAGTTCATACGGAATGTTATTGCCAAAAATCTCCACCACATCCTGATTGTCCATGCGATTTTCCGTAGCCGTTAAGCCCAAGAGGAATTCCGGTTCGAAGTAGTCAATAATCCGACGATATGTATTGGCTACTGCGTGGTGACATTCATCAATGATAATATAGTCGAACTCGTTCTTGTCAAACAATTCCAGAGAACGGCACATGGTCACATTGGTAGTAAAAAGGAAGTCGGCATCCATTTCCTTAGCCTCACCCGTATACATGCCACACGTCTTTGCACCTCCAAACACCATCTGAAATGTTTCCAGCGACTTACGCAATATGGACCCCTCGTGCACTACGTAGAGCAGCCTGTTGGGGGCAAAGTTCATCGCATCGAAAGCTGCAAGATAGGTCTTTCCTGAGCCTGTTGCCGATATGACCAACGAACGACTGATGCCAATGGCTCTGTTGCGATTCAGCTCCTTCAAGGCCCTTCGTTGCATATAGTTGGGGTTGACTTTTTGTTCCGGCAAGTCATAGTCCATATCCCATCGCTCGATGGCAAAGTTAATCTTCTGGGCATAGACGTTGATAAGCTCCTGCGTTAGGACCAAGGTCCTCTCCCAAAGACTATAGAATTCTTCTGTTGCACTTCGATAGGCCTCATCAGCTTTCTGACAGTCAACGACCAAGTCCCATTCAATATTCCTTTGCAAGGCATACCGCGTGATATTTGAGGAACCTACTATCAGTTCACACCTCTCCCCAAAATCAAAAAGATACCCCTTGGTATGAAAACCGTTTGTAGAATAATTGCTGGGATTGTAGAAACATTCGTCATCGAGATGACATTCAAAATTGTCAAAGGCAATTGCTAGCTTATAAAAATAATTCAGCGACTCTACATCGGTAAAATTCTGGTATGTCGAAGTTATCAGCTTACCCTTTACACCCCTTTCCAGAGCTGATTTGATATCTTTTGCTAATAGCATCAGTCCAGCTTTCTTTATGAAGCTAACGGAGAAAAGGAATTCTTCGCACTCCCTAAGATTGGTCTGGATGGTAGCCAGGAAAGTAGTGTCTGTATAGTTTGTCAGGAATCGGGATTGCACAATGAAAAAGTAATTTGGTTTGTAATATGAATAACTTCCTTCAACTATCCTTCTTTCTACCCCTCGTGGTAGCTTTCACATAAAGGCTGCCCTTGTGAATCTCACAATAGCTGTTCTTATAGACCAACGGACGACTGGCAAGCTGCTGCTTGCTGAAATAGTTGTTCAGGGCCTTCTGGCTGATCAACAACTCATTGGCTGTATGCTTGTCGTATAGCGAGACTGGCGATCCGAAGAACTCAAAATCGTCAGTCGCGAGAATGCGCAACATGATCACGTTCCTGTTCTGGGGCATGTCTAATGGTTGTTAGTTTGCTACAAAATTACGAAAAATGTGAGTGGAATTTAAATGAAACAACCATTTTAACACATAGCAAAATAAAAATGTGGACACAATTCAATTCAGTCACCATACATTTTTGCCTGGAAAGGCCTCTGCTGCAAATAAGCATAAATTCCCACATCAGAATGTCATCTCTAGTAGCCTATAGCATTTCAGCAAATGCCATAACCTTGCAGTGGAAATCTGACTTAGGTGGAAACAAGGGATTCTGCACGATGCTTCTTCTGCCAATGTGCGCACATCGCTGGCAGCAGATACGAATGGAATCCTCCACCCTACCTGTCTGAACAGGGCACAAGCTGATGCGGAAGCCATTCGCAAGACATTACTCGCAATCGCTACAAAACCACTCGTCCGATAGGCAACACTCCTTCTAGCCTCCTTCTAGGCTCCTTCTAGCCTCCTTCTAGCCTCCTTCTAGGCTCCTTCTAGGCTCCTTCTAGGCTCCTGTAGGAGTATGGCTAGAGTATGCCTAGAGTATGCCTAGAGTATGCCTAGAGTATGGCTAGCGTATGGCTGAGGCTTGGGTAAGACTGAAACAGAGCTGGGAAATGATGGTGCCTCACTAGGAAATAATATCGACCTGTGCGGTTGAAATCCTTATGAACAATCTGTAATCTCGCTAAACAAGGATAGTGTCATGGCCGGATGGCGCATTCCCGAGCAAGCTCGCCTACCCGTTGCCTTTCCCCTCCCCTCCTCTTAGGGGAACTTTTGGAGCAGCGAGAGCAAATAAGTTCACTTAATTTGCCGAGATTCCCGAGCAAGCTCGCCTACCCATGGCCTTTCGTGACATCGGAAGACGCAGTCAACGGGAGTACTTTAGACCATAGGTCCGCTCGAGCTTGTCTCGCTTGCTACCGAAGAGCTATGCTCGACTAAAAGTAATCGGCTTGCCGCTTTTACAAAGCGAAGCGACTAAAAGTAATCGGCTTGCCGCTTTTACAAAGCGAAGCGACTAAAAGAACATTTACAAAAACACCAAATTTCCATTTTCCATTTTCCATTTTAACACTTTGCAAAAACACCAAATTTCCCTTTTTCCCTTTTTCCCTTTTTCCTCTTTCTCGCTCGAGCTTGTCTCGCTTTTACAAAGCGAAGCGACTAAAAGTAATCGGCTTGCCGCTTTTACAAAGCGAAGCGACTAAAAGTAATCGGCTTGCCGCTTTTACAAAGAGCTAAGCTCGACTAAAAGAACACTTCACAAACTCCCAAATCTAATATTCCCTTTGCATATCAAAAAAACCTCGGTAATCGTGGGAACGACACACCGAGGAGTCTTATTCTTTACATCTTGCTCACGTCCTTCCTGCACATGCCCCATCCTCTGAGCATGGCGAAGAGGTCAAGTCCCTCCGTGCCACACTCCTGGATGCACATGGCAGCACCAAGGAGCAGCCAGTTGGCAGGTTCCACCGAGGGAATGCCCAAGTCATCATCAGCCCCGATGCCCGTCAGCCTACTCACGTTGCGGATATATGCCTCCGTGTCGTTGTGATCCTCAGGAGGTGCCCACCTACTGATGATGCCACGGATGGTATGCAGATGATGC
>JAIKWS010000057.1 GCA_024684515.1 Prevotella sp. | reverse complement strand
AATTTTTTGTTCATTGTCATGTGCTTTAAAAGTTTGACGCTGCAAAGGTAAAGACTTGTTGTTTCAAAGGCATTTCAGCCGTATTAAGTCCTTGTGAATTGCATTTCTGATAAGAGGTTGTTACAAAACGATTAAACGTGAGAGGCGCTATTTCTGACTTGTAGTTTTTTCTCTACCTTTGCATCAAAATCAGAAGAATAATGGATTCTAAATCGCCTAAAGAGCAGACCATAGAGAGGAAGATCATAGCGCTGGTGAACGATATGGTGAGCCGGTTCACGCCTGAGGATCATTTACCTCTCCGATTAGCAGACTTACTTCTTAATGACGCTGAGATACAAGCAATACAAGACTATGCCAATACGGTTTCCATCAGTCGGCTGGGTCTGAACGACCATGGCCCTGTCCACATGAAGATAGTCTGTCGCAATGCGCTGAAGATGCTCAGCATCCTGCATGAGGCCGGGGTGAAGACCAGCCTGGAACAGGAGGGTGCAGGAACTTTTGCCGACAGCATGTCGGCCGTGATGATAGCCTCGCTGCTGCACGACAGTGGTATGACCATAGGCCGCAAAGACCATGAGTTTTACTCAGGTATTATTTCTTTTGGAATCATCACCCGACTGCTGAATCAGGTATTGCCTGACGACCAGGACATTGAGCGCCGCACCATCATCCGCTCTGTGGCCATAGAGGGCATCATCGGACATATGGGTTCCCATCCTATTTGTTCTATCGAAGCGGGGCTGATCCTGATTGCTGACGGCTGCGACATGACTAAGGGTCGTGCACGCATCACCTTGGAGATTCCCAGTAAACCCGCTGAGGGCGACATTCATGAGTATTCTGCTCATTCTATTGAGAAGGTTCATATCAGCAAAGGCGAAGAGCTGCCTCTGAAGATAGAGGTCCTCATGAAGTCGGAAGTGGGATTATTCCAGGTGGAGGAGGTCTTGATTCCCAAATTACAGTCCAGTCCAGCCAAGCACCTGATAGAATTATATGCCAGCGTAGAAGGCGAAGAAGTGAAACGATATATTTGACGAAAACAATAAATACATTATTTAAATATGAATACATTATTCTTAGGGATTGTAATTTTCCTGATTGTCCTGGCTGTTTTCGACCTGGTAGTAGGTGTCAGCAATGATGCTGTGAACTTCCTGAATTCAGCCATCGGTGCCAAAGTTGCCACATTTAAGACCATCGTATTGATAGCTGCCATAGGTGTCTTCGCTGGTGCTGCATTGAGCAACGGTATGATGGACGTGGCACGTCACGGCATCATGACACCTACGTACTTCTCGTTCTATGACGTGATGTGTGTATTCCTGGCAGTGATGGTGACTGACGTCATCCTGCTGGACATCTTCAATACGCTGGGGATGCCTACATCGACCACTGTCAGCATGGTGTTCGAACTGCTGGGAGGCGCCTTTGCCATTGCCATTATCCACATATTCAGTGGAGCTACTGATGCGCAGGGTGAAGCACTGACACTGGGCGACCTGCTGAACACGGAGAAGGCATTGAGTGTAATCCTGGGTATCTTCCTGAGTGTTGCCGTAGCCTTCGTTCTGGGTACCCTGGTGCAGTGGGTGGCCCGCATGGTATTCTCGTTTACCTATCGGGTGAATGGAAAGACCACAAGCTCGAAAGGTGACATGGGCAACCTGTTAAGTTCGTCAATTAAAATTGGCATCTTTGGAGGTATTGCCGTGACGAGTATTATATGGTTCCTTTTAATCAATGGATTGAAGAGTTCCAGCATCATGACACCTGAGCTGAAAGAGACCATTGACGAGAATACGTGGTTGATACTGGGTGGCGGACTGGCACTCTTCTCAGTTATCATGACTCTGTTTAGCATTTTTAAATTCCCCGTATTGAGGTTTGTAGTACTGCTGGGTACCTTTGCACTGGCAATGGCTTTTGCCGGCAATCACCTGGTCAACTTTGTGGGTGTACCTCTCACCGGACTGGAATCGTACAATGACTATATGGAAAACGGTACTGTTGACGCCTCATCCTTTATGATGACCTCACTGATGGAGACAGCACATACCCCGACGCTCTATCTGACATTTGCCGGTGTGATCATGGTACTGTCGCTGGTGTTCTCGAAGAAAGCCCAGAATGTGGTAAAGACGTCTGTCGACCTTTCCCGACAGGATGAAGGCGACGAGATGTTTGGCTCGAGTGCCGTGGCACGTATCATCGTCCGCACCACACAAAGGACAGCCTCAACAATATCAGGTTTCATTCCCAAAGGTGTAGGCCGTTGGATTGATTCGCGATTCAATGCTGATGTCGCTGTGCTTCCGGAGGGTGCTGCCTTCGACCAGATTCGCGCCTCCGTCAACCTGGTGCTGGCAGGTCTGCTGGTGGCCTTTGGTACCAGCATGAAGCTGCCCCTCTCTACCACTTATGTCACCTTCATGGTGGCTATGGGTTCCAGTCTGGCTGACCGTGCCTGGAGTCGCGAGAGTGCCGTCTTCCGCATCACGGGTGTGCTGAGTGTCATTGGTGGATGGTTCATCACGGCAGGTGCCGCCTTTATCATGTGCTTCCTCGTTACCAACGCACTCTTCTTCGGCTCTTTCGTGGCAATGGTCGTAGCCGTCATGATAGCCATTGCCCTGCTCATCAAGAGCAATGCGAAATACGAATCCAACCAGTCTGGCGACGAGACGGACCTGCTGTTCAGGCAGTTGAGCCGTACACAGGACAAGGGTGAGCGCTGGCAGTTGTTGAAGATGCATGTCAGCCACAGCACGGTCCACCAATTACAATTCGTCAGTAGCTGTTTCCAGAAGGTCACCAGTGCCTTTCTCAACGAGGAGTACAGTCCACTGCGCCAGTCGACACACGAGATAGAGACGGCCCGCAAGCAGTTGAAGCGTCAGCGTCGCCGTGAGATCATCGGACTGCGCAAGATAGATCCCATCCTGGCTATGGAGCGCAATACGTGGTACTTTCTGAACAACAGTAATGTGGAGCAGATGCTCTACTGTCTGAAACGTATCAATGATCCTTGCCGCGAACATGTGGGCAACAACTTCCGACCAGCGTCCAGCGAACAGGTCAATAGTCTCACTGGTTATCAGCAACAGATTGCGGATCTCTTCCGTCGCACCGAACTGGTGCTGACACCCTCGGCCATCAGCATGGACAAGACCAAAGAACTTCGCACGCAGGCAGAACAGCTGCAACACCAGCTGACCGACCATCGCCAGCAGGTCATCGACTCTATGCAGAAGCAGTCGGTCAATATCGAGTCCACCATTGTCTATCTGAATATCATCCAGGAGTCACAGCAAATGCTGAGTTGTCTGCGCCACATGCTGCGTGGCATCACCAAGTTCTGTGCATAACGACACTTACTGGGATGTTACAATTCAGTGAATATTCGGCCAGAGTGTTGCGTTGTTGCAGATTTTTCCGTAACTTTGCCGATAAAACTATGAGGTTATAGATTAACCTCATCATAAAATAGAAGCAATGGAGAAAAAGAAGATACTGGTTGTCGACGATGAGGAGACGCTTTGCGAGGTGCTGAAGCTAAACTTGCAGAACGAGGGCTATGATGTGGATATTGCCACGAGTGCCGAGCAGGCACTGACCTATGATGTGAGGCAGTATTCACTGATTCTGCTCGACATCATGATGGGTGAAATCAGTGGTATCCAACTGGCCAAGATACTGAAGACCCAACTAGCGACAGCTTCCATACCTATTATCTTCTGTACGGCTCGCGATACAGAGGATGACATGATAAATGGCTTGGAACTGGGTGCGGACGACTATATAATGAAACCCTATACGGTCCGTAATGTCATTGCCCGTGTGAAAAGCGTTCTGCGTCGTACTACTCGTCGTAATGAAGAAGTGGAGACAGAGGAAGAGAATGTGCTGCAGATGGACGGTCTCCTGTTGGATATGGATCTCAAGCAGTGTTATGTCGAAGGAAAACTGGTGAAGCTGACAAAGACGGAGTTTGAACTGTTGGCTTTCCTGATGGCCAATCCGGGGAAGATCTTCTCACGCGACGAGATTGTGGGACGTGTGTGGGAGAACGTCATCGTGCTAGACCGCACCATCGACGTCAATATCACCCGCCTACGCTCCAAGATAGGAAAGTATGGTGCATACATCATCACCCGTTTAGGTTTCGGCTATGGCTTTAAGAATTAAATTCAGCTACCATCAGCGGCTGTTCCTCTTGCTGCTGGTTTTCTCGTGGACGATGATTCTTTGTTTTGTCGTCTTCCAGTATTATCGCGAAAAAGAGTGTAAGTCGGAAGTGCTGAATGCCCAGTTGCAAATCTATAACAACCACCTGCTGAAAGCCTTCGAGACGGATGCCGACTATGCCCATTACCTAAAAACTCACGAGCCGCTGTTGGAGGACCTGCGCATAACCATCATCAATCTGGAAGGAAAGGTGATTTATGATGACATCCTGCCTTCCGGCTCAATGGACAACCACAAGACGCGTCCTGAGATAGCACAGGCACTCAGAAAGGGTTCTGGCTACCACATCAGCCGTCATTCGGCCAGCGACGGACGACTCTATTTCTATTCGGCCACCAAGGGCAAGCACATCATCCTGCGATCGGCCATTCCCTATTCAGCATCGCTCCATGAGCTGTTGAAGGCCGACTGGGCCTTTCTGTGGGCTATCTTCATGTTCAGCATCGTCATGAGTGTGCTGGCTTATTTCGCTACGCGACGCATAGGCAGGACCATCGAGCGACTGAATCTCTTTGCTGCCAGGGCTGAACAGGGCCAGTCGTTTGACGAGAATGAGTCTTTTCCGCACGATGAACTAGGGTCTATCTCCGAGCACATCGTCAAGCTGTATTATCACAAGCGCCAGCTGACCAATAACCTCAACCACGAACTGAAAACTCCTGTTGCTTCCATTCAGGTGTGTCTGGAAACCCTGCTCTCGGGCATGAAGCTCAGCGACGAGAAACGCCAGGAACTGCTAGGACGCTGTTATGCCAATACCGAACGGCTGCGACATCTGCTGGCTGATGTTTCGCTCATCACCCGCATGGAGGACGGCAGTCAGCTGATAGCCTGCGAACAGGTAGTCATCGACGACATTCTCTGCGAGATTGCTGACGAGTTGGAGGAGCTCCCTGACGATAAACGCATGACGCTCCACCTGGATCTGGCAGAACCCATCATCGTTCATGGCAACCTAGCCTTGCTGAGTTCCATTTTCCGCAATCTCACGGAGAATGCCCTGGCATATTCAGGTGGCAAGAACATCTACATTACACTGTTGTCGCACGAGCAGGGTTGCTACCGCATCAGTTTCGAGGACGATGGCTGTGGTGTGGAGGAAGGGAAACTGTCACGTCTCTTCGAACGTTTCTATCGGTTGGACAAGGGACGCTCGCGCCAGAAGGGCGGTACGGGTCTGGGACTCTCCATAGTCAAGCATGCCGTACTCTTTCACGGGGGTACCATCTCCGTGAGCAACCGTCCAAAGGGAGGACTGTGCTTTGTCTTCACACTGCCAGAAGGCTAAGTGCGGAAGGAAGGAATTTCTGAAGAAGATGATAGTCTGATAATTGGCGTGTGGTTATTGCTACTAAAATATGCATAGTATTTTCTTGTGCAGAAGTGCGAAAAGATATTGTGGTGGATTTCCTGGGATGTGATGCGATATTGTGTCTCAGGAGTATGCTTTTGTTCCAAATGACGATCCCAAATTGTTAAAAATGCCTTGAATAACCATATTTATTGTTATAACATATCATAAAATAAAGTAATTGTTGTATCTTTGCACTCGTAAATATAAGTTGAGTATCAATATGAGCAAGACAACAATGGGCAATAAGCTGCCCCGAAAATTGGAACAGAAGATGCAGACCGTAGGTGAGCAAATCAAGCTGGCTCGTCTGCGTCGTAATCTTAGTGTAGTACAGGTGGCAGAACGGGCTACCTGTTCTCCTCTGACCGTTTCGAGGATAGAAAAAGGTGCTCCGACAGTAGCGATTGGAATCTATCTCCGTGTGCTCTATGCACTCCAGTTGGATGATGACATCCTGTTGTTGGC
>JAIKWS010000036.1 GCA_024684515.1 Prevotella sp. | reverse complement strand
GCGCGCGCTTATGTCTCGCTTGTATTTGCGGACTAGCTGGAGGGCTTCGTCGCGGGTAAGTGTCCTTCTCTCCATTGCTGCATCTGTTTGGTTTCGTCAATGATTTGTCGGCAGGCCTGCGGTGTAAGCGTGCGGGCAAGTTCTTCTTTGTCTTCAAAGGTAACATTTTTCTCTGATATTCAGCTCTGTTTGTCCGAAAAAGTATCAATTTCTGCCATAGATTTAACTTTTCTATCGAGTTTTTCCTATGTCTCATTGCATTTTCAACATGTCAAAGAGCACCTGCACAATACGCATGGGACGGGGGGACAGGCACCCGTCCCATGGTAGTATATTCATTCCTTCGGAGGACGCAAGTGTTAAAAAGAGAAAAGGGAAAAGGGAAATCCATCGATTTCAGACAGTTGAAATGTTAAAATGATGACAGGGTGACAGGTTCCTGTCAGGATTTGGAGAGGGTCGCAGAGCCCACTCGTTGCGGAGAAGTTACAGGCCCCGCCCCTACCCCCGCCCCTTGAGGGGTGGGGAAAGGCAACGGGTAGGCGAGCTTGCTCGGGAATGTGCCATCCGGCTAGGGGCTGTCGCGATGTCCGCCACTGTGACCCTTCCTCAGGTGCAATTGATGCTCCGTCATCAACAATTTCTTGGACAAGCCAAGCGTACTAAAGAAACGATTTCCGTTATTTCTTCAATCATCCGCATGGCTTTGTTAGCGAAATCGGCGAGCTTTACACACCCCGCATGGCAAAATTTCTTGGACGAGCCAAGCAATCAAATCCTTCAAAAATATTGTTCAAACTTAGCTATCTATAATGAAATTGAAAACCGAAATGACTTTGAATGTGTAATAACTAAGAAAGATGGCAAACTGGACTTCTGTAATTACAGGTTTTGTGTACCTCCCGTTTATGACGACATCATATTCGGCACGAGTTCTGGCAAAGAAGCCGATGTCTATCTACAAAATGTGTACTGAAAGTCTGCAGAATATGATCTCCATAAGTGAAAAACATCATAAAGCGAGCCAAATCTGGATAAAAAAACTCTTTAAGGAGATTTGAATGGTGAATTGTGAAAAGAAATTAGTATATTTGCAGCCAGGAAATACCGATTATCCATCAAACTGACATATGGCAATATACTATCACGGTTCTTCCGTCCGTCTCCTCATGGAGCTCCGCGACAACGGCAGGTTGGAGTTTGCTCTCCCAGATAACGCATTAAGCTTTATTCAATTCCTGAATCAAGCCACTTTGGATACTGCCGGGATCATACACTACGACGGAGGGCTGCCTGGCTGGCGTGATAATCTGACAATGGCAACAGCGTGCCAGGCTAAACAGCAGCCCTCGTCTATTTCCATGGTTGTTATCCCTTACGTTGAATCCCAAATCCAATAAGACATGAGAATCATATGCACCAGTGACTGGCACTTAGGAAACTTGTTTCATGGCCATGACCGCTTACCCGAACACAGGCATTTCCTGACATGGCTTCTTTCAAGAATAAGACAACAGCAACCAGACGCACTGCTTATAGCTGGCGACATCTTCGACAACGGCAACCCCTCGGCTGCAGCCCAGTCTGCATACTATGAGTTTCTTGCTGATGCGACAGAGACGTGTCCCGACATGAATGTGGTTATCATAGCAGGTAATCACGACTCCGCCAGCCGTCTTGAGGCACCTCGTGCTCTGCTGACACGACACAAGGTAGAAATCCGTGGTAACATACATCGTTCGTGGGTCGCAAACGAAGATGGTGGCAACTGGGTGATTAACTACGATGACCTCATGATTCCCATCAATGGTGGTGACGGCTCCCAGGCCATCGTTCTCACTGTTCCTTATCTTCGGAGTGATGTCGTGCAAAACGCCAACTATTCGGAAGGCGTTAATACCATAGTGCGCGAACTGACTGCCAAGGCGAGGGAAAAGTACAGAGGCTCGCCGCTCATCATGATGGCTCACATGTACGCTAAGGGTGCCGATATTGCCAAGAGTGATGCCAGCGAGAAGATTGTCATCGGAGGACAGGAGGAGGTGAACATGCAAGGATGGGACGAACATCCCGACTATTTCGCCTGTGGACATATCCATAAGCGTCAGCACATCTGGAATACCGACTGGGCCCGCTACTCGGGTAGCGTGCTCCCCATGTCATTTGCTGAAAAGGATTACCATCATGGGGTAGACCTGGTTACAATAGAGAAGGGGACGAAACCGCAGATTGAGTTCCTGGAATATGAACCACAACATAAGCTCATGTTTCTACCAGAAGACGAAGAGGAACTTACACCCAAGAAACTGGAGAAACGTATCAATGCAGCACTCCAGGACAGAAGCGAAGACAAGTTGGATGACAACTTTGTCTATCTGGTGTTAAAGGTGACCCTCGAAAAGGTAAACAATGATGCAATCAAGAAACTGGAGGCACTTATCGGTACAAAGAATGCCGTGCTCTGCAAGATACAGAAAATAATACCAGAACTGGACATTGCCACTATCTCAGGTTCACAACACCTTCAAAGCATTGACGACATCCTGAATCGTGACCCTCTCGACACTCTGAAAGAGACATTTGCCGTAAAAAATGGCAAGGAAATGACAGCTCATCAAGAAAAGATGCTGGCTGACCTACTGAATTCTTTAACCGCAGGAAACGACACCGCACAATGAAATTCATAAAGCTTGAAATACTCAACCTCGCCTCTCTCGACCGTGAAGGAGGTGAAGTGATAGACTTCGAAGAAGGCGCACTGGGCGAAAGTACCATCTTCAGCATCGTTGGTCCTACAGGCTCGGGCAAGTCCACACTGCTGGACGCCATCTGTCTGGCTCTCTATAACAGAGCCCCCCGTTATCCTCGAAAGAAGAAAGACAAAGACAAGATGGAGATTCTTGGCACCCCAGATGAAGGCGAGAAGAACAGACTGTCGCCAAAAGATTGCCGCAATATCCTTACACGAGGAAAGAAGGAAGGTCATAGCAAGTTGACATTTCTGGCAAACAACGGCAATGTATACAGAGCAGAATGGTATGTAAAGTTCAAGACAAAGAACTATGACGACGCCATTCTGTCACTGTACAAGCTTACCTCTAACAAAGGACAAACCGTGGAGGAGGAAGCAGACTGGAACGAGCTTCCCACCATCATTGGTCTTGACTACGACCAATTCCTTCGCACCGTACTGATTGCTCAGGGCTCGTTTGCCAATTTCCTGACTGCCAGTGAGGATGACCGTTACCAGCTTCTTGAAAAACTGATTGGCAATGAAGAAATCTACACCAATATAGCCACTCGTATCAGTAAGGAGAAAGAGGAGGCTACACGTGCCTTTGATGAGATTAACGCATACTTCGCTGCCGTGGATAAGGATATCATCAAGGATCAAAAAGAACTTGACGACTTGACCACACGCATAGCCAAACTTGACGAAGAGGACAGAAACGCGAAAACAGAACTTGGAGAAATTGCGGAGTCATTGGGATGGTATGCCACAGAAGAGAACTTTGAAAAGAACATTCCCCTATATGAAGGGAAACTATCTGATGCACGCAACAAGCTCAATGAAATAAAGGCGGACGCCGAAAGACTTGCTCTGCATGACTTAACCATCGAAGCTGTGAAACTGTACGATAACACAGAGAAAAAACAGAAGGAGATTGAAGGTAATGAAACTCAGCTGGTATCTCTTAACAAGAAGGTTACACGGAAAAAAGAAGAAATAGAGAAGGAAAATAGCAACCTCGAAAAACTCAAGGAGGAGGCCAACAAGGCAAACCAGACTCTTGAACAGCAAAAGCCTCACATCAACAAGGCTCGTACCATGAAGGGTGAGTTGGAATCTGCAAACAAGACTGTCGAAGAAAAACAAACAGCCAAAAGCAACGCCGAGGGTGCGCTCAGCAAAGCAAAACAAGCTGTCGATGATAATGCCACCGCTATTAGGAAAGGTGAAGACATGCTGCAAGACGCCAAAGGTGCTTTGCAGAAATTGAAGTCAGAGTTGCAGAAGAAGGCCGACCAACTCAACGAGGCGGCAGAGAAAGGAAAAAAGGCATTAGAAAACGAGCAAAAGAAGATAGAAGGGAAAGATTCCGACACTCTCCAGAAGGCAAAAGAAACTGCTGAGAAGAAGAAGACAGACCTGAACGAGGCTATTCGTATCCGTAAAGGAATAGAAAACGACACTGTAACCATCTGCAATCTTGAAAAGAAGAACAAAGAACTTGAAGAACGCAACAAGGAAATCGAAGATGACCTTAAAAAGTTCAACACGGAGTCCTTGACGAAAGAAATCGAAACGCTGCGAAAGACGTACACGTTGATGACCTGTGAAAACTGGCGAGAACATCGGGCTACACTGCAGGATGGTGAAGCATGTCCTCTCTGCGGATCCACACACCATCCGTATGAGTCGGGCGAGACTTTCGAGCCTGTTGCCCATGAACTGGAAGAACTTATCTCATCGAAGGGAAACTTACTTAAAGAACAGAATGATGAGAAACTGCGTTTGTCGAACGAGAAAAGTCAGAACGCCGGCGTACTGAAGGCCAACAAGATGACTATTGCAAACACCAAGGAGGCACTACGCAATTTAGAAAATGAGTGGACGGCCATTTATGCTCAACATACGGATTGGCCGTTGGAGTCTGATCGTCTCGAAAAACTGAAACCCTCTGTAGAGCAGAACGCCATCGATGCCAGCAACGCCTTGAAGGAATATAATAAGGCCGACAAGGAAGTGAACCGTCTGCGCAAAGCGAAAGAAAAGGCAGAGAATGATGTAATCAAATTCAAGGATGAAAGTGATCGGCTGATTAAAGAAGCAGAAAAGAAACAGAACGACTGCTCCACCGCTCTGCAAACAGAGAAGGGCAAGACTGCAAACCTCAAAGAGCAACAGTCTGAGAAAGAGAAGAATCTGTCAGATGCAGCAAATGCGCTGTGGAAAGCTAACGAGGAACTTGAAGCCAAGAGACAAGCTATCAAGAAAGAGATTGGCGACAACGACCCTGATGCCCTTGAACAATCACTTACAACTGCAAAGGATAAAGCTGACCAAGCGGTTACAGACAAGACAAAAACCATCAGCAATCTAAATGCCGATTTGAAAGAACTCAGCGGAAAGATTGAAAGCACAAACCAGACAAAGGCTGATAACATAAGTAAACGTGATGCGTCTGTTCATGCACTAAATGAATGGCTGGCATCTTACAATGCCGACGAAAGCCATCAGCAGAAACTTGCCGTGGAAGACATCGCTTCACTCGCCAAGGCCAAGGATAATTGGGAAGACATTCGTTCTTGTCAGAAAAAACGGGCCGACGCACTGACCTCAGCCGAAACAACGCTCAAAAATGAGACGAAAGCTCACACCGAGCATCAACAGAAGAAGCCAGAAGCAACAAAGGACGTATTGGCAGCTCGCAAGACGCAATTGGAGAGTCGCTCGAATGCTGAACTTGTCGAGGCGAAAGCCCGTATGCAACGTCATGAAGAAGCCAAACGACAGATGGGCACCATGTTCGAGAAGAAGCAGGAAGCAGAAACGTTCATGAAAGAATGGAAAGAGATTTCCGACTCGGTTGGTTCAGATGGCAAGACCCTCCGCAAGGTTGCCCAGTGCTATACGCTTCACTTCCTTATAGCTCATGCCAATGTGGAGATTCGGAAATTCAATAGTCGCTACGAACTCAAGCAAGTGAAGAACTCGCTGGGAATACGTGTCATAGACCATGACCGTGCCGATGACATCCGCGACACAACATCCCTCTCTGGAGGTGAGACTTTCATCGTATCTCTCGGGCTGGCTCTGGGACTCTCTGCACTGTCTTCTCGCAACATTTCTTTCGAGAACCTTTTTATCGACGAGGGTTTCGGCACACTCGACCCCGACACACTTTCCACTGTCATAGACTCACTTGCAATGCTTCAGACATCGCAGGGTAAGAAGGTCGGTGTCATCAGCCACACTTATACAATGTCGGAACGCATCACGACTCAGATTCGTATCATCAAGAATGGTAACTCTGGTAGTAGCCATATCGAGATATATCCATAAGGCATTGGATTATGTACAGTTTAACTAGACAGGTACTGCGTGATGAGGCCTGCAGGCATAGAGACAAAGGGGATGAGAACAAAACAATAGCGATGATGAAAGGATTTCGATGGCATAACAGCATGAAGGGGCTGGAGAGCGAAGGATGGCTTTTGCTGTTTTGCCTATTTGTTCTTTATTTATCACCTTTGACGTCATGGTATAAAGTCATGCCTTTTACCGTCAGCAAGTATTTCTGTCGCGGATGACGGGGAGAATCCGGATATAGCATACGGACATAGCCCTCGTGCATAGAAGGATTAAGAGAGTAGTCAAGGAAGTTTTCCCTGTCTTTCAAGCCAATCCTCTCCATCATCACTTTGACGGAGAGCTGCTCTTCACCCAAAGCCTTCACTAATCTTATCATATTTTTATTATCAGTGTGAATAATACTTGTCGGGGTACTTGTCGGGGTACTTGTCGGTTGTTCTAAAGAAGCTGCAAGGTTGGGCTGTACTTTCCATTCAGCGGGAGGGTTAATATGCATACCCGTGTCCGCCAGTTCCAGTCATATCCTTGCTGGTCATCGTCACTAGTACACCCAGTATCAGTAGCAATCCACCATACCCCGTGCAAATATACACATTTTCCTTGACATAGCCATCTTTTATCCGCAATTTTATCGAAAAAGTACGCACAGACCTACCACATAAGCAAGCCCATCCCATCTTTCACTCTTTGCCCTGCGGTCAGAAGAGATAGCGGTCTCGCAGATACCCTACCCAGGCCTGAGCCCTATCCTCCCTATAGCATGTCTTCATCAGTTCAAACAGCTCCTCAAACGTGAGGGCTGTCCAAGTCCTCCTACCCGCTGCTGAGAGCCAGTGCTCATATTCCCTGACGGCACCAATACGCTTCTCATCACCATGGAAATGCACATTCCCCGCAGGATACAGGTGCAGGGAGAGGAAGTTTTCTATATCCCGATGCTGAACCATTGCTGCTCCCAGCAGATGATTCCTCCATATCTGACGCAGGTCATTGCTCACCAACGGAGACCATAGCCCAGGGTGGCTGTCGTCTGGAACAAAGGCCTCAGGGACAAAATAGCCCGACTTCTTCATCACATCCCAGTAGCGGTATCGTGGGTTCTCATGATCCGTGATAGCAGCCTTCCGTTCTGTCTCCCCTGGCTGATAGCCTTCCTCAGTATATTTCACCTCTATGCCAATGCCACCTCTATGCCCGTCCTCAGCAACATAGTCGATATACGTATCAAAGGAGGTCCTGTCGTTGAGATAGCATCTGGTGAAAGGTGCCTCCGTAGCATCCTCATCCCTAGGTGCAAATTCTATCTTGATATCAACAATCTCCTGGATCTTCGGCAGGTCACGGGCAACCCTGTCGATGATCATATTGAAGACCTCTCTGGCATGGAGCCTCATCTCATCATCCATCGACATAGGGAAGAACACATTCCAAGGGATATGTTCGCTCCTCAGCGTGTGACACATCATCATACCTGAAGGTCTGTAGTCCCCCACCCTTTTCAGGGTTTCAATCCTGTCCATGATCTGCCTGCGGAAGCCCTCATAGAAGATCTTGCCATCCCGCGCATCTTGATTTCTCAACAGAGCTTTCACTTCGAAGTCCTTCGCCTCGTCACATCCCCTGGGTTTACGTCTCACAGTGGCAAACTCCACGATGCCATAGTTCTTCTCGAAGTAGCTTGCCTGTTTGTCACGGGCCATATCCTTAAAACTCTTTTTCATATTCCATTCAATAGGTTATAGTTCTCTGAATGCCTCCAGCAGCATCTTCATACCATCAGATGCCGTGGTTTTGAAATGAGTGAAATCCAACAGAGCACATTGCTCCATCTCTCCTGGGTCAATCACGAACTTCGGCACTTCATGGTGGGCGTAGTTGATAAAACCGGCTGCTGGGTACACCTGCAACGATGTTCCTATCACTACAAAGATGTCGGCATACTTCACATATTTGATGGCCACATCCATGTTATCCACATATTCCCCAAACATGACGATGTAAGGCCGCAGTTGTGAGCCATCCTCAGCCTTGTCACCTACCATGATGGGTGTCGTCAGAGGATATTCCTTCACACAGGTAGTGCGGTTGTCCATCGAACAAACCTTACTCAGTTCACCATGCAGGTGTATGACATTGGTAGAACCAGCCCGTTCATGCAGATTATCCACATTCTGGGTTATCACCGTCACCTCATGATCCTTTTCCAGTTCAGCAATCATCCTATGAGCATCATTAGGCTCCACCTCAGCAAGCTGCCTACGTCTTTGATTATAGAAGTCCAGACATCTCTGAGTGTCATTATATAGTGCATCCGTACTTGCCAGATAAGCCCATTCTTCATTCGTCCACAAGCCATCCTTGCCTCGGAAAGTACTCAGACCGCTTTCCACGCTGATGCCGGCACCTGTCATGAAAACCACATGTTGTCTTGTCATATCGTTCTATTCTTTAAAAGTTCAATGGCAGCAAATATAAACCCATGCTGTCTCATTACGTGGGACAGCCTCAGAAATAATTCTTGTATTTACACTTTTCTCCTGGTTCATACCCTATTCACTCCATCATCCCTCATTAAAGGCGATCTTAAACACATCATTGTCTGGGTTCGTGAAGATGATCTGATCCAGTTCTTCCCGCAAATAGCCTATTAGATGCATATCATCATCCCTGTTGTGAACCATCCGGTAGCCTTTATCATCCAGAGGCTTCTTTATCCACACGTTACCTTCATCGTATGTAAAGCCATCCTGATAGTCACCTAATTTTATGTAATCACCTGTCACTTCCAGATAGTAGCCTGACGGAGAAAGGACAACCCGACAGTCATACGTCAAGAAGTATTTACTAACCTTTGAGAAAGGAATGTCATCAACGAAATACCATTCAAAGTCATTGGCTTCTTCCTGTACATTATCATCCACTTTGATGTAATCGCTCTCATTGCCCCGCCATCTCACATCAGCCATCACCATTTTTATGTCAGCATAAGTCACTCTGTCATCACACTTTTCCTTTATTTCTTTCAAGGGCGAGTTAATACCGACACTTGCTACAGCATCAATGACAGAATTATAAGATTCAGGAGACACGAAATCTGACACATTTGCATAGCCATATTCTATCAGCAGAGCAACATGGTCACGAATAGTACTGATAGTCAAGCCTCTACGTGTGGCAATCTGCGCCAGTGATAGTCCATCCTGTAGAAGTTGCAGTGTTTTCCTAGCCCTGCGGATGGAAGATGGCAATCTAGTCGCTTTCTCCTTGACACCGAAATCATTTCTCTGAACCTCTTTTATGTATTCACTCACCAGAGGATCAGTCATTATGCACTCGTTGGTGATGGGTGAAGCCAGCACGATGCCTTCAAGAGACGTACAGCGACTCAGGGCAACATACACCTGTCCGTAAGTAAAGGCATCGTCAACATCGACAATCACCTTATCGAAAGTCATGCCTTGGCTTTTGTGAATAGTAACAGCCCAAGCCAGTTTCAAGGGATACTGAACAAAAGTCCCGCAAGGAATCGTTTCAATCTCTTTCGTTTCCTCATTGATATGATAATGGCAATATGTCCAACACTGTTTCTTCACATCCACAACATCCCCCTCATCGGTCCTTACCACAATATGGTCATCATCGAGCGAAGTAACAATAGCCAATGTACTGTTCACGTATCTCCTTTCCTCATGGTCATTCCTGACAAACATCACCCTTGCTCCTCGTTTCAGCCTGATGACATAGTCAGTAGGATATTCATTCGAGGGATAATCATCCTCGATGAATGCTTTGTATTCATAGGTCTTACCTGGCAGTCTTTTCAGTCTTTTTATGTTCTCGCTGTTTGCTTTCCTGTTGTAGGTCACCAGTCTGATGAACCCATCATAGCCCTTAGACGTGAATCCTTTCATGTATCGGCTGTTCAGCTTCGACAAACCATCATCCGAAAGATGTCCCTCCCTTACAGAATCAAGCAATTTGACAAAGCCACGATTGTCTTGCCTGTGAATGGTCTTTAGTTCGAACAGAGGCAAATTCATTCGCTCTATCACCTTGCTATTAAAGAAATAGGGCGACTCATAGATATGGCTGATCCTGCTCCATTCTTCCTTTGGTGCTACTGGCATCAGCTGGAAAAGGTCACCAAACATCACCATCTGGACACCTCCAAAGGGAAGTTGGTTCTTTCTATAGTGCCTGAGCACATCGTCAATCTCGTCCAGCAGGTCACATCTGACCATACTAACTTCATCGATAATGATGATGTCTAGCTTTGCTACCAGCCTTCTCTCTTCCTGGTCGAGAGCATACAGGAATTTCTTCCTCATACCAGGAACAAACGGACCTGTAGGTAGATGCAGGAAAGAATGAATAGTCATGCCATGAGCTATTTTTGCAGCCACACCAGTAGGAGCAGTGACAACGACATTCTTTTTCCCAAGCTTACATTGGACTGCAATCTCACGAAGCACAGTTGTCTTTCCTGTACCTGCCTTACCCGTTATGAAGAGAGACCTACCCTCCATAACCAGTTCCAAGGCTCTTTTCCCGTACTTGTCTAACTGCACTCCCATTCGGCTATCTTTATCGACAAATATGAAACATTCTCCCTTTTACACAGCCAGCAGCAGGGTAGCCATTATTGCCAGTCCTTCTGCGGCCATCCTGCCCAGGGTGCTGTCATCAGTCAGCTTATGCTCCACGATATAGTCACGCAGCTTCGTTCTCCACACCTGGTTCTGTAGTCTCTAAACTAAATATAATTAAGCGTAAATCGTTTGACCTATACGAGAAAATAAGTTATATGCTTTTGGAACCTAATACGTCACCATAGTAGTCATACCACACTCCTTTTACTTTAATCCTGTTCTCTTCACGTTTATTTCCCTCGACAAAGTCTTCTATATCATTGAGAAAGTTTGAACTGGAAAGTTTAGAATATAACATTGAATCAGAATAAGCAACAAGCATTTTACCGCCTTTGACCCACTTACCCTCTACCCGATATATATCTTTTACGGTCAAACATGCGGATTTCATGTTGAAGCGGTAGATTTTGTCATTGAACACCTTAAGGGGTGCTTCATCTGAGTATATCACCTGGCCTGACTTATTGACAACCACCCCCCCCTGTTCGGAATTCTTAACCGTTACATTGAGAGGCATTTTTATCTTTCCCAACAGAAAAAGTTGGTACTGAACCGCATAGAGAGATTTACCCAGTCTTTCTGCTATCGAAGGGAGCTCCATACCATGTTCGAAAAATGCAACTAATTTCTCAATATCGAAATCCTCCCATGGTTTTTCTGCTTCAGCACGCAATGCTTCTTCATCTATTTCTTGATCTTCCGAATCGTAATCTTCAAAAGGCTCTTCATCCTCATCAAATTTTTCGATTTCTTCTTCATCTTCGTTGTTCTCACTAATAAAGGATGTGAAGATTTTAAGAAAAGCAGAGTCCTTAAACAAACTATTCGGATCATCCTCTAACATATCTTCAAGATAATGGAACCCATAATTTGCATACTCTTCCATTTTATGTTTTAGAGAATTAGCAGCGTCATTAACGCTTATTTCACCTTTCTCTAACGATATGAAGTCTATGTCAGTTTTTGCAACAAGTGCTGCAAACATGTACTCTTGAATCTTTTTATACGATGTTCGACCTAGTTTGAGTTTACCTTCTTGACTACCCCAGAACATTATCGGATGCCCAAAATCCTTACGCTTAGATTTGTCATTAGGCAATTTCTTTGTTTTGTCAAAATACAATCCGATAAAAAAGCCAATAATAAACATTTCATATCCTGCGCCAAAGATTTTGCCTCTTGACACTGTGTACTGGCTGGTCCCTCTACCATAGTCAGTAAAAGGTTCCATTAGCAATTCTGCGTATTTCTTTTCCCATTCTGGGTTCTTTTTACCCCAAGCGTCAAATAAAGATTCCATATTTAGCCCTCCGATTTTATTTCTTTTACTAATGTTCTAACAGTTGACAAATCTGAGTTATTGAATCCATCTGCTTTCTTTATTCTATACACACGGCATGTAAGTTTGTCAACATCTTTTGTTCTGACTCTTCCTCCAGAGATAAAGTCTTTAGTAATTACAATACATTGTTTTTTTACATCATTAATGATATTATAGAAATCTCCTTCCTTCGCATCACCAAATGAAGATGTAGCAGCATCAAATATGAGAGGGTATTCCTCATCCGTCTTTTTATAGGCGAAATCAGAAACAGCAAAAAGAATGGAAATATACATTACCGTTTTCTGGGAGTCAGAGGGTTTCTTGATATATGTTCCATTAGAACTTTTTAATCTTATCCCTGCTTCATCTTTGTCTTTTTTATAGAAAAGACTTACTTCTCCGTGGAAGTCTTTAGTACTCAAACGATCCATGTACAAGTTAGCGCCTTCTCTAAGCGCGTTAAGAAAGTTATAGAGATTCTTTTCTTTTGCTCTTAATGAAGCCTTTGCAATTTGTTCAAATGCGAAATGAACTTTCTGATATATTCTTGACAAAGAATTTCCTGGCTTAAGGTTATCCATTTTATCTTTAAACTCAGCTTGCCGTTCCAATTTGCTTTTAAGTTCAATTTCAAGATCTTTGATCTCCAATTCAGCTTCGCCTTTCTTTCTGAACATATTACTTACGTCAGAATTGTTTTTTTTCATCATTTCCTCGGATATATTCCCAGCCTGTATTAATAGACGGGAAATATCCTCTTCTATTTCCTCAATCTCCTTCTTGACTTGTGATAATTCTTCTGACATTCTGCTCACAATCTCAAGTCTGTCATTGATGTCGTTTGCAATACCTGAAATAAAAGCCTCTTCCGGTCCTGACAATCTGTTTGCCAGAACGTTTATTTCGTCTATATATTCTCCTGTGAATAGTTGTTTTTTGCTTAACTTTACTTGTTCTTCTTTAATTCTCGCTCTTTCACTGATGTGCTTCTTATATTCTTCAAGTTTATTGACCATGAAACGATACGCGTCAGAACCTTCCGGAGCAGGTGTATTGCAGACTTTGCATCTGTGCACCTTAATCATCTCCTTCATATATTTGTCGTCAGGAATATACCAAGGTAGTTTAGCATCGTCAGTTAATAGTGCTTCATTCTCCTTTTTTAGTGCGTCTAGTTCACCCTGTTCTTTACCTCTTTCTAAAATAAATTCATCGTGTAGTCTTTCCTTTTCTCGCCTCAATTGGGCGCATTTTTCCTTGAAAGCAGAAAGTATTTCTGGAAAGGCACACATTATCCAATACTGATCAAGAAGACTTGTATTTAGGTTTACCTTGTCTATGCTCGCCTTTAAACTTCTTGCACTATCTTTTTTACTAGCTAAAGCTTGCGACAATTCATTATATCTGTCTCGTGTATCTTGGTTCTGTTCCAAATCTTTAAGCATATTTTCGTAAGACTTCACAGAATCAGTTAGTTCCTTGATTTCTTTACGAATATCCTGTATCTCTCCACTCAGTTTTGTTAATTCTCTGTCGTATACTATAGCTTGTCCTTTTGTTTTTTCATCGTTCTTACTTTCTTTTCGGAAAGCCTTATCTGCAGAACTTTCAAACTTTGAAGTTAAGTTCACGAGTTCATCAAAATACTTGATATCTGAGTATTTGTCAACAAGCATTTTCAATGCTTCAGGCCCATCAAGAATATCAAGTCGGGACTCACCTTTGAACATTGAGAAATGTTGCATTTCTGCATCAAAACAGCGAGCTATTAGTTTTCTTCCGTCTGGAGACAGTCTTCCTTCATCTGTATCTTCCTTGCCTTTGAACTTCATGTCACTTACAATAAAAAGGTCCTCACCTTTTCTTGTAATAACAAACATTTTCTCCACAGATTTACGTCCATCATGTTCAAAGTCCATTTTCACTCTAAGGTTGGCTGATTCCCCTATTTCTAGTTTCGACTTTTTCATCTCGGAGAAGTTTTCTAATGCATGACTTTTCTGGACATCGTCGGTGCTTGATATGTCTAGTAGCCACTGAAGAGCCTCGAAAAACGTTGATTTACCATCGCCATTGTCTCCGATAATCAAGGTGAGACCATCACCGAATTCAAAAACGTTTTCGTTACCGTAATAGCTGCGAAAATTTTCGATTTCAATTCTACGTATTATCATAGTTTCCTTTTTAGAAAGTCGTTAACAGTATTATATATCTCTTTTTCAGACAACCCTTCGCTTAGTCCTTCAACGATGGTTGCAACAGCACTAACAATTGCATTTTTAGAGTCAAGAGCATATTCAAGAGACGAAATCTCAGAAGGTTCATATTGGGCATACTCCATTAATTTCTCGTCAAGGAGAACTGCTTCAAAAATCTTGTTATAATTCTCGTTGTTACTATTATTTTTTGCCATAGTATATTATTTATAAATTAATCTAAAAGTGGAATATTATAAAATTTAAGTACTTCTTCTAATACTGTGTAAGAATAGTCAAGATTTCTTGATAATGAAGCAAAATCTCTTACTCTCTTAAGTTCAGAAAGAATGAGTTTCCGTTCCATCTCGTAATCGACGCAATCTGCTCCTATATCAGGGACAACAACTAAATCATGAATATAGGCATATTTTTTATCTTTGTGCGTTCTAAGAATACGCCCTCTGCGTTGTATAAACTGGCGTGGATTACCTGTGCTTGCACAGAATATTGCCATTTCGCTTCTTGGCACATCCACGCCTTCGTCAAGACATTTCATAGATGTCAATACTTCAAGGTCGCCATTTGCAAAATCTTCAAGTATAGTATCTCTATTTTTCTGACCAGAAACAAATTTCCTCACAGTTGTTGTTGTACTGACATTCATCACTATCTGTGTAAATTCATCAATTAATTTGTCAGCTTCTGCATCATCTTCAACAACATCAGAACTATCATATACGTCAGCAATAGAGTCAGGCTTCAAACCTTCTGGAACATATACTAAGGTGTATTTGAGATTTCCCTTTTCCTCGTATCGTTGTTCAATAATGTTCTTGAACGCATCCTTTTTGTTTCGTGCTTTATGAATAATCCTCCTCCTTTTTAACAGAAGATTTCTGACTATCTCATCTTCTAGGTCAAGATATCCACCATTATACCTGTAAATCTTACCAAGTTTTTGTGAGATATTCTTGTAGTCATACATCTCTTCATCACAAAGTCGTACAACATGAGGGAAATAATAATACTCACATAGAAATCTATTTTTGATTGCTTCCTCCATGGAATAAACAAAAGTATATTCATTTTCTGAGTTGAAGAAACGACGAAGCTCTTTATTTCCTTTTTCATCAAATTGACGCTCTGGGGTCGCAGACAAACCTAAACGCCGTTTAAATCTCTTGCCCACGCTTTCAATTCTATCAAGAATTCGTTTTGACCCCATGTTGTGTGCCTCGTCTGCAATTAGCAAACATTTCTTAGAGAGCGACATCAAATCATGAAATACATTATCTCTTGCAAATGACGCATATGTTGAAATGACTACATAGTTGATAGGCGAATTTGTAGGATTGAAATTCTCTTTCATAGTAAGCCTATCTATCTCACCTTTCCAGTCCTTATTTTTTGAGCAGACCTTTACAATATGTTGGAAATCGAACTTTCTACATTCCTTCTCCCATTGTTCAACCAATGTTACAGTAGGAACAAGAATTATTGCCTTGTAATAGCCGAATTGGTTGTAAATTTGCAACAGACAGTTGAGAGATGTAAGCGTTTTACCTGTACCAGTAGCCATATTGAATAAGCCACATTGACTTTTTTTCCAACTATCAAACGCTTTCTTCTGATATTCGCGAGGGCCAGTTGGATAAGGGAAGTGTGGCTCGGATTCTGTAAAATCTTCTGCAGCCTTCCATGGTTTTTGTGAATCATCCACATTCTTCCCTCTTTTGTGTTCTTTCAGCTTTTCTTCCACGTCAAGCAACTCTTCGATATCAGAATCTCCATAATTTGTGCTTAATGCTTCCACCAAATCCTTGGGTGAAAGGTATTCAATTCCCTTCTTCTCACCAGACATGATGGCATCAAAATCTTTCCTTTGCTTAGCAATTCTTTTCTGCACCATTACGTCTACAGAATCACTTCTGTCAATCGATATGTTCTCAATATTATTAAACAGACCACTGATGGTAAAATTAGCAGAACCTGTAAATGCGGTTATACTATCTCCATCTCTAAATTGTCCTGTTTTGGTATGTGCTATTCCTTTTTGCCCCCTTGGTTTTATAATTCTGATATCTATACGCTTCTGTGATATCATATAAGCCAGACAACGGAAAAATTGCTCCTGATACTCATCAAATGTCGATTTGAGATATTGGAAATTAGAAAGATCTGCACAGTCTATAACATTACCCATTACACCATCATTGATTGCCTCTTTATCTTTTTTAGAAACAATATGATTGATAATGAGTCGCATATATCCGCCTTGCGAGATAAACGTAGCAAATCCTTCAGCCAAAACGCTGATAGCTGCAGAACTGAAATAGCCAAGTTTCAAATCAAACTCTGTGCTATTCTTCAGTCCATCATTAAAGAAACGTTCTGGTGAGAATTCCTCACCTGGTACATACGTTCCATCTTCAGCCCATTCTACCTCGTACAACATACATTCTATTTGTAAGTTTCTTCAATAAATACACAAATACCATCCC
Organism: Prevotella sp.; assembly: GCA_024684515.1. Classification (GTDB taxonomy): domain Bacteria; phylum Bacteroidota; class Bacteroidia; order Bacteroidales; family Bacteroidaceae; genus Prevotella. Next base: position 10,760 of record JAIKWS010000036.1, on the reverse strand, counting down.
AAAGCTCATCATACAAATAATCATCTATAACCAAATCCCTTTCTTCTTTAGAAAATCCTTCAATCGAAAATTCTTCAAAGAAATCATCATTTGTTCCAGAACAATAAGAATGATATGTTTGCTCATATATTTGTTCCTCAAATATTTCTTTAAATGTATGCCCTAATGAATCCGTAGAATTATAATAGTAAGATTCTTGATCCTTCAAGTCATCTTTAAAGGTCTCTTTCCAGTCCTCATAATAATATTTAGCATATTCGTAACCAGCCTTTCTAATAGAAGAATGAATCTTTTCAATTATATCTACCATATTCTTTCTTTATATAAAACAGTTTGTACACATTATATCATCACCAAGAATATCAACGAGGGTAGTTCCTTTGTTGTTCTTCTGGCTTTCTTTCTGGCGACGGATAATGTCAAGTTTTACCTGACGAATACGCTCTGGCTTGATGAGCTCTGCAAGGCTCTCATTTTGATTCCATGTATAGCCGTCTTTCTCGAATTCCATCGCCTTTGCATAGAGATCAGGATGCTGCTCATAAAGCCATATCCATTCTATCTTCTGTTGGAAGAAGCAGAAATAGCAGCCGGAACGACTGCGGCAATAGGTGCCTGTTTCGCCATCCACCTCAAAAGGTATTTCCTCGTAATAGGCTGGCACACCAACACCACTCTCTCTGAGCAGTCTGAATATATCTTCTTTAATAAGCACATCGGTGTTGTCCAGCAAAGGGAATTCATCAAGCTTACCCACTGGATAGTCGGTTGTCTTTAGGAACTCAAACACAGCATGATTGAATAGTTTTACATCATAGTCCAGCAAAGCATTGAGTTTCTTAGAATAATAGAATTGCTTGGTGATAGGTTTCCTCGCTGTTTCCAATATCTCATCACGCAAGAATCCTTCTGGACAAAGCCGACCATATATATCTATGAGTTGATCTAAGTTATCATTATGCAGGAACTTGTTGATGACATCGATGCTCCAAATATTTTTCCTGAATGGGAAGATCGCCTGGATATTGGGTTTTGAAGAAATATAGCCATCTCTGTCCTCATCGCCACGTATGCCTACATATGAAACAGCATAGTCAACGCCAACATACTCCTCAAATTTCTCTAGTTTCATTTTCTTTGTACACCATCGGGCCTGTGGTGATGGGAGAAAACCACCCATCGCTTTCAGGAAATGATGGAATGGCGTTGGCTCTGGGCTTCCTTCAGCGGCTCTAAGCCTTTCTATCTTCCCCAAGTATGCTTCCAGACGATTAATCAGGGTTTCAGTTTCTGACAACTCACAACCGGTATCCGAATTGTAGTACTCAATCTTTAATGATGGGTACTTCTGTTTCAGATAGATTGAAAGAGCTGCGCTGTCCTTCCCGCCTGATATGCCTAATATATGTCTTACCTTTGTCATTTGTTTATTTTCTTATTGAGTATCGACAGCAATGTGCATACGTCGACGTTATTCTCGCCAGAGAGTAATTTTGTAATTCTTCTCTCAAGCTCCTCAGCCTTAGACTTATCTTTCTCTGGCAGTACGTAGGTCTTTGTTCTGACGCTAATACCTTTATTAGTAACCATATCGAAAGAATAGGCTTCGTTCTTATCTGAATCTCCAATGTTCTTGGAAATATCTGAATATTTTTCGCATTCACGGAACAGATAAACCAGATCGTCAGCCAACTTATCTTCTTGTTCATCTCTCAGTGCGTCAAGTCTTTGCTCAAGAACGGTGTAGCAAATAGACTGATACCACAAGGTGCGATTCTCATATTCTGTCATAACATGGTGATAGAACTCACGCTGTTTGTCTGTCAGCAAATAGGCTTTCACATTGGACAAACGTTCACGCGCCTCTAGGATATACTCAGAATAATCATAGCTTTGCAAGCCAAATTCTTCCACAAGTCTTGTTTCTATTCGATCTATCAGGCGGGAATAGCATGAACGTAATTCCTTGATCGCTCTCTGAATGATTCGTCCATACTCATTGATGAATTCATCTTGTTTTAGTTTTTCTTGCGTAAAGCCAAGCGCCTCTGGCAGATCCTCAAAGAATGCTTTCTCTGGGTCTTTGGCCTTAGCTAACACGTCGCGGAATCTCATCGTTGATTCATGGTCAAATTTCCGAGTGTGCTTAGTATATTCATCCAGTCGTACATAGAAACTGAGAAACGGCTTGATAGTCTCAATAAAGCTGGTATTAGTTATGCTAAATTCTTCACCGAGATTAACAAAACGACGATACTGATTAAAGAAGCCTAGCTTCACGCCATCAACAGCAAACTTCTTGATTTCAAAATCTCCAGGATGTTTCTGAAGCAAATCAAAGAACTCGATATTGACATTAGGCATGAATGCTCCTTTCGATGCATCATATAGTGCAAAATCCTGTCGCTTGATGAAGAGATAAGTAGGTATCCAGAAGTCAAGGAATCCTTGCTTTATTTTATATGGCTGCGCAGAAAGCATCTTTATCAGTTCAGATATCTTTCTTGCCTTGTTCTCAGTACTCTTCAGGAACTCCTCACAGGCATTCCATAAAGGGAGAAATCCTTCCGCAGTAGGTGCGTCAGCGAAATCACCATTTTGATGTAGTCCAGTATTTTTCAACAAAGATGAATAGATCGCCTTCTCGGGTGGAAACTTGTCATCAGGGTATCCCATTCCATTTTCCGAGTAGTGTTCTGTCAAATATGTGAGGTAACTCCTTCGGGCTGAGGTGATTGTACCACTGAGTTTATGTCTATTGAACAACTCGTTACTCATTACTGGCGTCATATTGTAAACCTCATCACATACTCTTGATAGCAACTGATTAAAATCACGATGTGAATCGACCTTTTGTTCTTTCCCTCCAAACACCCATACAACTCTGTTTTTGTAAGAGAAAAGATTATCGCTGACAGCTTTGTTGAGCAAGGTTTCTTCGTATTCCTTCAATTTCTGAATTTCCGTCACGGCCACCCTGTCATTCTTGTCAAGTACACGTTCCAAAAGATACATATATTTCTTGATGTTGTAAAGGTGGTCTATGATGTCTTCTGTATTGGTGAAATATGCCAAGACAAGCGCATGGTCATTCTTTGAACTGAACTCTTTGATCTCCTCGAGCGCATTCTTGTGGGTCGAGAATATTAGTTCTATATAACCATCTGTATCGCCTGTAGGTATAGCATTGGTAGGCTCTTCACAAATTATATAATCAAAGAAGCGTGGGGTGCCTTTCTGATAGAAATGAGCTTTTACGGGTGAAATCCTACGATTAAAAAAGACGTTTAGTTCATCTACAAATGTAACAGGACGAGACACCATCATGCCAGCCTCACGAATCTCTGCTTCTAGATCAACATCGGTTCCCTCAAACAACATCAGACGATCCATGTAGACAGCATATCTGATAATCTTCTTCGTTGTGAGTTTTCGTATTATTTCCTCAGCATGATTTATATCCATTGCCTGTTTAGCGTATGAAGCAAGATGTTCAGGCGTCAACCTAAATCCTGCTGTTCCGAACAGATTAAGCATGCCTATGGTCTTCACTAGATTCACCGCGTGAAGCATCTCTTCCTTGCTGTCCCATTCCTGACCTTCAACACGTTCTATTGAGACCTGAATCGTACTCCAACTCATTGAGTCAGCGTTAGCTTCTTTCAAATAAGAATAGAAATTATACAGCACATAATCATAGACCTTCTGAAGATTGTATGACTGGTGATCTGTTGCTTCGAATTCAGAAATAGAATTGGTTCCTTTTGCTGCCAGGAAGGTAAAAAGCGACCGTTCATTCTGCCCATATCGCTGAATAGCTGTTGTGATGGTATAGGCCGAAAAGAGATCCAAAGGGTATAATTGTTTCGCTGTGTCCAACGGAAAGTCTTTAGATACATATCTTGTTTCCCTAGCTAGTTCATATAATGGCTCAATATTATTGGCACTACCCGTTTTCCTCTCTTCTTTTAGTTGGGCAGAAGCTAAATGTAGCAACTGTTCAACGGGTTCTACAAAAGTGATTTCTTTGAAACGTCCTTTCACTTTAGTCCACTCGTTAGCCTGTTCCTCTGTCAGACCTTTGGCATAAGCTCCGAAGTTCTGATGCAGTGTTGTCAATAGCATCATCTGGCGAGTAGGTACATTTACGAGTTCTGAAAACTTTTGCAGAAAATACAATTCTCTCTCTGGGTTGTTCTTGGCCGCATGTTCAAGTACTTTTCCAAACTCATCGACCACAATCAGTAAGAATTTATTCTTCTTTTGGCACTGATTATAATAGTCCTTTAATCCGTCGAGAATGCTACTCCCATTGCCTTCCACATTCAGGGCTTTACTGAGTAGTGTCGACATCTCAGCATAATCGCCCACGATATTCATCACTTCAAACGACTTGGCATCTGAAAGGTTCTTGGCATCTAACAGATATTTCTGCTTGCCAGATTTTTTCAGGTCTGCCTCTAATGCCAAGAGAAAACTTGATTTTCCCGTGCCATAAGAACCGATAATGGTAAACGAGTGAATACCTGAGCGGAAATCATTCACGATGTTGTGAATCGCATTCTGCGCATTAGGTGTTACAAGATACTGAGCCCCTTCTGCAAAACCGTTCTCTATATTTGCGGATAAACTAAATGTCCGTGCCATAATAATCATCTAAAACTTGTTTGATATCCAAGTCCTTTGTAAACTGAACTTGCTTGATGCCAGCAACATCGCTATAGGTAAAATACTGCTTGTATTTACTGGATAATTGCGATAGCATTTCTATCGTTTCATAGTCCTGCATGCAGAATACCAAGCCGACCTTTTCCTGAACAGTGTCAAAAGGAATTGTATTATCACCTTCCCGCTCTTTCAATTTCAGTAGGCCATAAAGGAAAATCTCTGGTGTAACCTCACGTTTGCCATCAATATTGAAATAATAACCCTTGCTCTCTGAACTTTGGCGAATTAAGTCAAGGTCCAAAAGCAGCGAAGAATAGTCTTCGTTAGATTGTGGTTTGCGAGGCAGTGTGTAGTTTTGAAGCAACACACCAATATCCTTCTTCACTGTGTTCTCATTGAATAAAGTAATCTTGCCAGCCTCAGCCAGCCTCAGCTTTACATATGTCAATACCTGTTCACGTTCAAAATGAGTACGTTCACGCTGTAATCCACAGAAGAACATCTTATAAAGAGTTGCTTCTTCTGAGAAAACAAGGTTAAAATGAAGTAGCCACAAAGTCGCGATGTCTTCAAGATACTTATCTTTGCCTTTTGCGTCATCAAAAAGATAATTGCTTATCCATAAAAGCTTTTCGCCATCATAAAGTCCAAAGGAACGAAGCCAGTAGCGAATAGATGCTACCATATTCTTTCCAACTCCTAGATTGATAACGGCATCGGGACTACTAAAGATTTCATCTTGTACAACAAAATCATATCCCTTCTTCAGCCATAGGTTTTTGCAAGGAAATGATTCGTGTCCGGAAAAAGTATATTTCATTTTTTTTAATTGCTATTGGTATCTGTCATAGTTGGTCAAATTACGTGGTAGTTTACCACGAACGTCTTAATAGGTGCTAAAGCATTTGCAAATATATGAAAAAATTCGCGAACATCTTATATTAAAGCGTAAAATTTAAGTCATTTTAAACATATGCACGCTGAAAAAGGGGTGATGATGACTCTTGAGCATAAATCAGAACAGCTATTTCCAACCTTAAAACGTGAATCTTATTCTATTAAATGCCCAATATCGTCGTCACTAGAAAAATCTGAGATAAAGAAAACCGAAATGGTGTACAAGTCAACAGATAAAACAGGCACCACTAATATAGCAAAAAAACGGGTCAGTTTTGCTCAAAAAGACTGCTAGCCCACCACACCAAAAAGAGACGTCATCATGCCTCAATTTTGACATTTTCCGGCCATATACAGCATTTGGTAGTTAAAGTATGTTAAATAATATTTTGATGATGCAGTAAAAAGAGTTATATATTATTTAATGCAGAATTTTCGATGGCCTTTTTTAACATTTGGAGGTTTCGAAAATTATTTCTACCTTTGCACAAACGAATCATCATATAACACTATATGTCAACGATATATGATAATATAGAAATGATGATGAGATTAATAAATATACAAAAATATGAACACTTTTAAAATTAAAACAGTTGGAAAACTGATCATCACTGTCACAAAAGACAGTAACAGAGTAGAAAATTGTTACCGCAAGGCAGTTTTTACAAACTTAAAAGGTAACAAGGTTTATGATGTCATCCTCTGGGATGGTGATGCTTTACTTTCATGGGAAGAAGGCCAACTTTTAATGGCTGACACGAGTTGGAAGTCTTGGATAGAAGACGCATTTGGAGAAGATGTAGTCAGTGTAGAAAAAATAATTCCTCTTAAGAACGATATTTCTAATGAATTTGTAGAAGAAGAATTATGGTAGAAGAACTTAACAAAAGTATTATTCTTCCGTCGGAGGAGTTGTTCAGAGACAATTCGAAATGGGAGATTGCACTTAAAAAACTTGACGAGTCGGATAAAGGCTATCAAGCGTTAGAATCCTACTTTGACTAAAACTGGAGAGGATGGGAGCTCTGGATGAACGTCCAACTCCCTCCTACCCTTTAATTAAAAATACGAATATTATTAACACAGGATAACAATATGTTGAAAGATAATTTAAAGCAAAGGCCCTCAACTCCAACTTACCCGCAGGGTGAGGCAAAAGGAACGATAAAATACGGAAAACACTTGAGAGACTTGCCTCCTCTGATGCAGGACATAGCTACCACTCAGAAAGTTCCGGAACATAATGACTCCATAACTGTTGCCCATGGGGTATTTCCTACGATTTTTGGAGAATGAAGAAAATCCTAAACTGCTAATAATCAGACGTTTAAAAAAATTCCTAAGTGATTTTGTTAGGTCCTTGCACAATTAAAGGCCATTACGTAATTTTGCAGCAGAAAAAATAATAATGGCAGTAAAAAATCAATGCCACCATTAGACAATGATTTCCTTAGGCCGACTATTAGATTCAATTAGCACAATTGTAAGTAGTTTGGTGCGGGGAGGAAAAAGTTGTAGATTTGCAATCGAAAAGCTACGGAAACACATCGAAGTGATACGTAAGTAGCTGATAAAAAATAATATAATCAATGGAAAGTAATTCCAAAACAGTCTCAGGGCAGAGACTGACAGTCGAAAAGGACTGTGAACCAGTAATTTATTACCGTAATATGCTCTTAGAAAAAAATTGCGGTAATCACATTGATATCACCCTGACGGGTGGTGATGTAAAAATCCCAACGAAAAAAGGCCAACAAACGCTGGCTGACCTGAGATGGGATTACTTCTGGAGTAATAATGTTTTTAAAGATGAGTACTATGTCACGTCAATAAAACCTTTAGAGGATAATACGACGACCGAGTACAAAAAAATTAAATCAACTCAAACTATGGGGAAAATTTTTATGGAGCGACCTAACGCTCTTGAAACAAATGGGATTTATGTGGTAGGCGGCAAGAGCATGACTCTGTCGTATGTTTCTAATTTATTTAAATTATTTTAACAATGGAAATTTATATTATAAAAAAAATTTGTGAGCAAATTGTCACAATTAATGATTTCAACGAAGTAGGAAAAGTTGAACGCAAATTAGTAATTAACAACTTGAAAGATGACGAAGAAATCGAACTCACATTAATTGACGATGATGCACTAGTTCCACTGAAAGTTGGACAAAAAGTGCTCATAGAACTGAGGTGTGAATCTTATAGCTGTTATGGTAAAAGGTATTACCATTACTATGCTTTGTCCATTTCACCTTTAGAGGACAATGCGAAGATTGTCTACCATAAAGACTATACTACTCGTCTAGTTTAATTTCTGGGGTAGGATGGGTAACTTGAATTTCAACATTGGAACCTGATTATCTGGCAAAAAGACGGAAATCTGGCAGGTTACCACGGTCTAATGTTTGAAAACTACTCCCCCATCCTACCCTTTTAATAATCTTTAAAAAACAGGATAACAAATGAGAAAACCAAAAAAGAAGCAGCAAAAAACGGCGAAAAAAGCAGTAGGCAACAGTAATACTGGCACAGTCAACGCGTTGACTGCGAGTCCTATGCAAAAAGTGATCACGGCACTAAAAGCCGAGTATGATTTTAGACATAATTTGGGCAATCAGAAGATGGAGTTTCGACCCCTGACTGAAACCAGGTACAGTGACTTCAGCGAGATTGACTTCAACTCTATCAGAGTAAAGCTAGGACTGAAGAACACGCCATGTTCTAAGGAAAATTTCAAGACAATCATTTTTTCTGACATCTGGACGCAATATGATCCATATAAAGAGTTTCTGAGCGGTTTGCCTAAATGGAATGGGCACGATTACATCGCGGATTTAGCAGCCACTGTAAAAACAGATAACGACAGGTACTGGGGCTGGTGCTTGAGGAAGTGGCTGGTAGCTTTTGTAGGCAGCCTGGCCGATGAAGAGACTGTTAATCAAACTGCTATCATTTTCTGTGGTGGACAGGGCATCGGCAAGAGCACCTGGCTACGTAACATACTCCCTCCAGAGCTGCGAAAATACTCATCTTCTGGATTCTTGGACCCAAAGGACAAAGAGACTTTAGTACAATTGAGCGAGCTTTGCCTGTACAACATGGACGAGGTGGAAAACCTGAAACCAAGAAATATTGAGGCCATCAAGGAACTGATTACCAAGGCTTCGATGTACCTACGCAGGGCCTATACCACGCTGAGTCAGAACTATGTCAGGCGATGCAGCTTTTGTGGTACTGCCAATGGCATTAACATCTTGCACGACATCACTGGCAACCGTCGATTCTTATGTCAGAACGTATTGAATATTGACTACAAACTGGAAGGGTTCAACCTACCACAATTGTATGCGCAGGCTCTCCAGCTATATCAGACAGGATTCCAGTACTGGCTGGACATCAACGAACAGAAAGCAGTAGAAAAACAGAATGCTCGCTTCAGGGCCACCTCTATAGAAGAGGAACTGATAGACACCTATTACGTTCCCTGCAAAGCAGATGAAAAAGGAGCCAAAAGGATGCAGGCACATGAGATACTGTCGACTCTACAAGGTAAAGCCAACTGTGGAAGGCTATCGCCTGTCACCATCGGCAAGATCCTCTCTTCAAAAGGCTTTATCTCGAAAAAAAGTGGCGGGATATCCAAATGGATAGTCAAAGACAGGGTTCTGACGAATGATGGAAATGACTGATTTTTCAATATATCGTGATGCAGTAATTAATGCATCGCGATGTAGTAAAATATCATATAGCAATGTAAATATTTTTAAAAGAAATGAAAGAAGAGACTTTTGATACTCCCATCAGGACATATACAAAGCAGGAGCTCAGCCAATTATATGCCCCTGGCCTTAGTGAAAAGGCAGCTGGCAAGAGACTGTGCCAGTGGATGAAACTCTGCAAGCCCCTATGGCAGGAGCTTCTGCAGACAGGTTATAACCCGATGCAAAGGATTCTCACCCCCATGCAGGTGAAACTGATCTTCAAGTATCTGGGTGAACCTTGATGCAAGAATATGGGTACAGTGAAAATTTTTTCTGCTAAGCCGCCGTAGTGCCCCATAGAGAGATATGGACTGGAGAAAAATGTGTATCTTTGTAGTGTTAATTTCAAAAAGGAGGTATAATATGGCAATTAAGGTTAGAGCAAACGAGAGGCTCTTGAAATTCGACAAGGACAGTGCAGGTGAGTATCGTTACTGCCTGGCTGCGAGTATTTACAACACGCTGAGTGCAAGCAAGGTGATCAAGGAGGCAGCTCTTCGTTCTGGTATCAGCAAGGGAGTGATGACAGCATGCTGGGATGCAGCAGCAGAGGTGATCAAGGCCTGGGCCACAGAGGGACACTCGGTCTCTATCCCAGGATTGGGTAAGATGCGTTTTGGTCTGCGTGCTGACAGTGTTGATGATGTGAACAAGGTAAGTACAGACCTGATTACCAGTCGCAGGGTGATTTTCACTCCATCAACCGACATTAAGGACGAGCTGGCTAGCACAGCAATTCAGATTACTTGCTATGATCGTAATGGTAATGAGGTGAAGCGTGTCACCTCAAGTGATGCAGGTGAGGTAGAGGATCCTGAGGGTGAGGAGAACACCAACAGTGGCACCAATGGTAGTAGTGGTAATGAAAACGGCAGTACTGGTGACAACCAAGGTGGGGGCTCCGACGATCCTGGTGAGAATGGTGACATGAACTAAGTCATTTACGTTAGAGATTTGTGATGCGGTATGAGGACTGACAGACATCGAGAGCTGTTGGTCCTCGTTTTATTGTATGGATATTGCCACCAAAATGTCACTTTTTTGCTCATTTCATTGCATTTCCCAAATTTTATTCGTATCTTAGCACCGGAATATGTCTATGAAGGCAAAAAAAACGAAAGCTGTCCCACAATATGAGACAACAGGAGGCTAATTTTGCAACTGAGAACGATGAAACTATGAAAAAGCTAAATAGCAGAAATCTGATGACAAAAACAACAACGAAAAAGGACCTGGTACGTGGCTCTCTGATAGGAGGGGCTGCTGGCGATGCCCTGGGCTACCCCATTGAGTTTTGCAGCTATAAGAGCATTGTAGCGAGCAAGGGGAAGGATGGCATCACGGAGTATGAACTGATGCATGGCGTGGCTGAGATCAGTGATGACACACAGATGACTCTGTTCACTGCCAATGGCATGCTCATGG
>JAIKWS010000017.1 GCA_024684515.1 Prevotella sp. | reverse complement strand
GGGCTAGGTGTAATAGATAGTTCTGCAGACCCCACCCCTGCCCCTCCCCTAAGAGGAGGGGAGGGGAGCGCCATCCGGCCATGACACTATCCTTGTTTAGCGAGATTACAGATTGTTCATAAGGATTTCAACCGCACAGGTCGGATTTTTTTTGCAAACAAGAAATAAGTATATAAAATGAGGGCTGGATGAAGTTGGTTAGAGTGATGATTATGCCATATTATAATAATGTTAGGCTGCAGTAGGTGGTTTCTCCTTCGGAGTAAAATCTATCAACGAATGGATATTGAGGCTTTCTATCTCCGGATATTTTTGCTCTGTGCTTCCACATAGCAGTGGTGTGAGCGTTCTGAAAAGAAAGTAGGAAGAAAACAGTTTCGTTTTCCTCCTACTCAATGATTGTATTTCTGAGAAAAAAACCGAATTGCGATAATTGTGGAGTTAATATTTCGCTATATCATTTTTTTTTCTTATCTTTGCAGCAAAGTTTCCGACAGGCCGAAAGCAGGGGCGTTTTTATGACACCTCCCCAGAGGTTTGTAATATGGAAGCTTGAATAGAAGATAATAAAGCAAATAGAAAATTATTTAGATGATAACACTGACGAATCTGGCAATCCAGTTTGGAAAAAAGACATTGTATAAGGATGTTAACCTCAAATTCACCAATGATAATATCTATGGCGTGATAGGTGCAAACGGAGCTGGAAAATCGACATTGCTGAGGGCCATCAGCGGTGAACTGGAACCTAATAAGGGTGTAGTTGAGCTGGGGCCTGGCGAGCGCTTAAGTGTGCTCGAGCAGGATCACTTCAAATATGATGCTTACACGGTAATGAATACTGTGTTGATGGGGCATGGTCCTTTGTGGGAGAATATGAAGGAGCGTGAGGCACTCTATGCAAAACCTGAAATGACAGAGGAGGATGGCAATCGGGCAGCAGAATTGGAGATGGCCTTTGCCGAGATGAATGGTTGGGAGGCCGAGAGTGAGGCAGCTCAGTTGCTTCAGAATTTGGGTGTGAAAGAAGATCAGCACTATAAGCAGATGGCAGATATCTCAAATAATGAGAAAGTGCGTGTGATGCTTGCCAAGGCCCTCTTTGGGCATCCTGACAACCTTTTGCTTGACGAGCCTACTAATGATTTGGATCTGGATACCGTACAGTGGCTGGAGGAATATCTCAGTTCGTTGGAGCAGTGCGTGCTTGTAGTGTCTCATGACCGTCATTTCCTCGATGCTGTTTCGACACAGACGATAGATATTGATTTTGGGAAGGTAACGCTCTTTTCCGGCAACTATTCATTCTGGTATGAGTCAAGTCAGCTAGCCCTTCGTCAGCAACAAAACCAGAAGCTGAAGGCCGAGGAGAAGCGCAAGCAGCTGGAAGAGTTCATCCGTCGTTTTTCTGCTAATGTTGCAAAGTCGAAGCAGACCACCTCTCGCAAGAAGATGCTTGAGAAGCTGAATGTAGAGCAGATAGCTCCGTCCACGCGTAAGTATCCAGGTATCATTTTCCAAATGGACCGTGAGCCAGGAACTCAGATATTGGAGGTTGAGGGTCTCAAGGCTGTTGATGCTGATGGTACGGTATTGTTTGACAATGTTAATTTCACCATAGAGAAAGGTCAGAAAACCGTTTTCCTAAGCCACAATCCGAAAGCTATGACGGCCCTCTTTGAGATTGTGAATGGCAATCGTGAGGCAGATGCAGGGAGCTATAAATGGGGTGTGACCATCACAACGGCCTATTTACCATTGGATAATACCGAGTTCTTTAAAAGTGAGATGAATTTGGTAGACTGGCTGTCGCAGTTTGGCAAGGGCAATGAGGTTCAGATGAAATCGTTCTTGGGCCGCATGCTTTTCCGTGAGGAAGATGTGCTGAAGCATGTAAATGTGCTCAGTGGCGGTGAGAAGATGCGTTGTATGATTGCTCGTATGCAGTTGAAGAATGCCAATTGTCTTATTCTGGATACACCGACCAACCATCTCGATCTTGAGTCGATTCAGGCTTTCAACAACAATCTAGTGCAGTTTAAGGGTAATATTCTTTTTGCTTCACATGATCATGAGTTCATTCAGACGGTAGCAGATAGAATCATTGAGTTAACTCCTAGCGGAACTATTGACAAGCTGATGCAATATGATGACTACATCTATGACGAGGGCATCAAGGAGCAGAAAGAACGTATGTACGTATGATTGCGAAATATAGCATGGACTAATTAAAAACCGAATATGAAACAGACAATCTTAGTGACGGGTGGCACCGGCTTTATCGGGAGCCACACAACAGTAGAGTTGCAAGAAGCTGGCTATGAGGTGGTTATCATTGATAATCTCTCAAATTCCAATGCAAATGTCGTTGATGGTATCGAAAAGATTACTGGCACCCGCCCTGCTTTTGAGAAGGTGGACTGCTGCGATATGGAGGCCTTGGAAGGTGTATTCAAGAAATACCCGAAGATAGAGGGTATTATTCATTTTGCAGCATCAAAGGCAGTAGGTGAGAGTGTTGAGAAGCCTTTGCTCTACTACCGTAACAATCTGACAAGCCTGATCAATTTGCTGGAGCTTATGCCAAAGTACGATGTGAAAGGAATCATTTTCTCAAGTTCATGCACCGTCTATGGTCAGCCCACAGCAGAGAATCTGCCTGTCACGGAGAATGCTCCTATCCAGAAGGCACTTTCACCCTATGGAAATACGAAGCAGATTAACGAGGAGATTATTCAGGATTACATCCATAGTGGTGCTCCTATCAAGAGTATCATCCTTCGTTATTTCAACCCCATTGGTGCACATCCCTCTGCACTTATTGGCGAGTTGCCCAATGGTGTACCTATGAATCTCATTCCTTTTGTCACCCAGACAGCAATGGGCATTCGTAAGCAACTGAAAATATTTGGTCATGACTATAATACTCCAGATCACACGTGCATACGTGATTATATCTATGTGGTAGACCTGGCCAAGGCTCATGTGAAAGCTATGGAACGTGTGCTAGACAAGCCAGAGACGGATGCAGTGGAAGTATTCAATATCGGCACTGGAAATGGTCTTTCCACTCTCGAAGTCGTCGAAGGTTTTGAGAAGGCTACAGGCGTAAAGGTGAACTGGGAATTCGCACCACGTCGTGAGGGTGATATTGAGCAGGTATGGGGCAATGTGGACAAAGCCAACAAGGTGTTGGGATGGAAAGCAGACACCCCCACAGAGGACGTTCTGAAAAGTGCCTGGCGATGGCAGGAAAAACTCCGTGAAGACGGAATACAATAAGAGACCTACAGTCTCGGAATTGTGCCGAGACTGATTTTTGTGTTTGTGTTGTGGTGGGCTTCCGATGTGATATCGGGAGCCCATTTGTATTTTCGGGTATGAGTCTAGTTATGATCAGTGGCGATTTTTAGTCGCGTTGGTGTGGTAATCCGTATCCTGCTTAAAGAGAAGAGTAGCAAAAGCAAAGTGCAAAAGTGTAAAAATAAGTTCAGCAGATGCATGTTGCTCGACGGCTTTTCTAGACCTCTGTGGGAATCCCGTCTGGCATCTTTTGCCTTTTCAACTGATAGCCCCGGAAAATGGACCTATGGTTCGTGTTGCAATGAACATATGTTCGTGGGCCAAGTAACATATGTTCGTGGACCAAGTAACATATGTTCCTGGGCTGATGAACATATGTTCGTAAAATGCTGTAAAAAACACCCTCTGACTACGCTATGGCGACCTCAAGATAAAAATGTGGTTCCTTTGCAGGCTAATTCCCAAAGAGGGTGTAGGGATGTAAATTCTTTTCGTATTCTGTAGTACGTCTGTGATTTCTCTCGTGCATAGAAAAACTATTTTCCTAATCTGTGAACACCATTTTCCTAGCCAGGGAAATAGTCGACCAGAGCAGTTAGACTATGCAAGAGTAAATCTTGGTTTCTATCCCATGAGCATGACTTTCCTTTCGTTGTCCCCGCGACAGTAATTCCCTAGCCAAGGAACACAGTTTTCTCTAGTCGGAAATCAGTCCTAGTTAGGAAAATATTTTTCCCTAGTTAGGAAAAAATCCTCTGTTGAGTGAGAAATCAGAGACAATGCTGTTCCAGTCGATGCATTCTGTAGGTGAAAGAGTGAAAAATGAAAGGAAAAGTTTGGCTGTGTGAAAAAAAATCGCTACTTTTGCAAAGTATAAGACAACAAACTACTACATCAAACAAAAACAAACAAAATCTCACATGAAGAAGACAATCATTTCGTTATTTGCATTGTTGCCTGTGATGGCAGCCGCACAGACATTCGATTTTGACTTGACAAAACCGTTACCAGTGTATAACGAGCAAGACGGCTATGGCTATGACCTGTTGCCAGCCCCAGATGTAAAGAAACCCACCACTCGTCCTTTCTATTTCTCAGTACGTGTGCCTGACGGCAATTACCGTGTGAGAGTAGAACTTGGCGGGGTGAAAAACGGTAATACTACTGTACGTGCGGAAGGAAGACGTCTGATGATGGACAACATCCTCACCCCCAAGAAGAAAGACACGCAGGTGGTGGAATTCGTGGTGAACAAGCGTTCCCCTTTCATAACAGAGGGTAGGACTGTGAAGATCAAAGATCGTGAGAAGGGATATCTGGGCTGGGACGACCGTCTGACATTAGAGTTCAACGGTCCGCAGCCAGCTGTTCGCAGCTTGCATATAGAACGTGATGACCAGGTGCCCACTATATATCTGTGTGGCAACTCGACAGTTGTGGATCAGAATAATGAGCCATGGGCCTCATGGGGACAGATGATTACCAGGTGGTTTGGCCCTGAGGTTGCCATTTCCAATCATGCAGAGAGTGGTCTTACTGCCCGTACCTTTATAGGTTCCAATCGTCTGGAAAAGATACTCCAGACATTGAAGGCAGGAGACTATGTCTTTGTGGAGTTCGGGCATAATGATGAAAAGGAGAAACGTCCTGGCGATGGTGCCTGGTATCACTATCAGTATCAGCTGAAGATATTCATCGACGAGGTACGTCGTAAGGGTGCTGATATCGTTTTCCTGACACCAACACAACGTCGTGCCTTTGACCAGTCAAAGCGTACAATTACGAACACCCACGGTGATTTCCCTGCAGCTATGAAAATGGTGGCTGAGAGAGAGCACGTCCCCCTGATTGACCTGAATCAGATGACGAAGATTTTCTTTGAGACTCTCGGCTTCGAGGACAGCAAGCGGGCATTGGTACATTATCCAGCCAATACCTTCCCCAATCAGCCAAAGGAATTGGCCGACAATACCCATTTCAATCCCTATGGTGCCTACGAAGTTGCCAAGTGTGTAGTGATGGGCATGAAGCAGCTGCAACTCCCGATGGTGAAATATCTAAGGGCTGACTGGCAGGATTTTGACCCTGCTCATCCTGACGACTGGAATACGTTCCAGTGGTCACCTGCACTGAATGCGGAGATAATCAAGCCTGACGGTAACTAATCCCACTTAATATAGAATGTCGAAACTGATTTGTAAGAGAGAAAAGAGCCAGAGTATGAAAAGACTGCTATTATTCTTTGCCTGTTCGTTGTGCATCAGTACTGCAGGTGCGCAAAGTTGGCCAACACCCACTTCAGAAGCAAAGCCAGGAGCCCGTTGGTGGTGGCTAGGCTCGGCTGTTGACAAGGAGAATCTTCAATGGAACTTGCATGAGTATGCCAGTCATGGTATTGGTGCTGTGGAGATTACCCCTATCTATGGTGTGCAGGGCAACGATGCCCATAACATCCCGTATCTGAGCAATCAGTGGTTCAGCATGCTTCGCTATACCTCTGAGCAGTGTCGTCTCAATGGTATAGAGCTCGATATGGCTACGGGTACAGGGTGGCCCTTTGGCGGTCCCTGGGTACCACTGAAGGAGAGTGCCTGTAAGGCTGTCTTTGTGGAGAAGACAGTCACAGCCAGTTCCTCTGACATAGACATTGATTTGTCCCCAGCGGAGAGGGATGCCAAGAATGCCTTCCTGGAGAAGGTGATGCTTTATGCTGGCGACAAGGCCATTGATGTCACAGACAAGGTGGCAGAAAACCATTATCGTGGGGCTCTCCCTGCTGGTGTGACTGGCGAGGCAAAGGTGGTGGCCCTCTATATTAAATATGGTGTGATGCGAGTCAAGCGAGCTGCTCCTGGTGGAGAGGGATTGGTTGTTGACCATTTCGACCGCCATGCCGTAGCCAACTATTTGCATCACATTGAGCAGGCTTTTGAACGTACCCATACCCCCTATCCTCATACCTTCTTCAACGATAGCTATGAGGTCGAGGCAGCTACGTGGACACCAACGCTTCTTAGGGAGTTCTCCCAACGCAGGGGATATAAGCTTGAGGAGCACTTTCCAGAGCTGATAGCCTTAGAGCCTGTCGTGCTTAGCGACTATCGTGAGACACTAGGTGATCTGCTTCTTGAGAATTTCACCCAGCAGTGGACAGCCTGGGCACATAGTCATGGTGCCATTACTCGCAATCAGGCTCATGGCTCTCCTGCCAATCTGATTGATTGCTATGCTGCGGTGGACATCCCGGAGATAGAAGGCTTTGGACTTAGCGACCTTGGCATCAAGGGCCTTCGTCGTGATCCTGGCAAGACTCGTAAGAACGATAGTGACTATTCGATGTTCAAGTATGCTCCATCTGCTGCCCATGTATGTGGCAAGCCCTATACCTCGAGTGAGACCTTCACCTGGTTGACGGAGCATTTCCGTACATCACTCTCGCAGCTGAAGCCTGATCTCGACTTGATGTTCTGTGCAGGTGTGAACCGCATGTTCTTTCATGGCACGTGCTATAGTCCCAAGGATGACGAGTGGCCAGGATGGAAATTCTATGCCTCGATAGACATGAGTCCAACGAACAGCATCTGGCGTGATGCTCCCTATTTCATGCAGTATGTGGAACGTTGTCAGAGTTTCCTCCAGTGGGGACAGCCAGATAACGACTTCCTCGTGCTGGTACCTGTGCGTGATGCCTGGAAGAAGCCGTCAGGAAAGTTGCTCATGCAGTTCAGTATACATGCGATGGGTAGGCTTATGCCAGACTTCCGCCAGGCCATTCTCGATATCGATCGCTCAGGCTTCGACTGCGACTATATCTCAGAACGACTGCTCATGGAGACAACCTGTCGCAATGGTCTTCTCGTCACTGGTGGCGGCACCAGTTACAAGGGGCTTATCATTCCTGGTAGTGGGCAGATGCCAGAGAATGTGAAGAACCACATCAAGGAGCTTCAGTCGCAGGGTGCCAGCATTATGTATGGCATAGATACAGCGGCAATGATCCGTGCTGCCAAGCCTGAGTCCATGAAGACGAAGCTTGGTCTAAAAGCCATCCGTCGTAAGAATGCCAATGGCTATCACTATTTCATTGCCAATCTGACGTCTCACGATATCAGTGAGACCGTTCCCCTGGCTGTGTCCTACCGTTCGGCAACTTGGTTCAATCCCCTTAATGGCGACATCCATCCGGCAGAAACATCTGCCGATGGCGTGTCCATCACTTTGCGAAGTGGTGAGTCAATGATCCTGCAGACCTTTGACTCGGCAGTCGAGACACCAGTTGCCAGACAGGCTGATGATTCGAAATACAATGACATTATACTCGAAGGCCCCTGGTCGCTATCCTTTATGGAAGAGGCTCCAAAGGTGGGCAAGACCTATACTCTTAACACACTCAAGACCTGGGAAAGCCTCGATGAGCAGACTCGTGTGACTATGGGTACAGGTGTCTATACAACCCGTTTCCGTCTTTCAAAGAATGAAGATCCTGCAGGTCCCTGGAAACTTGACCTTGGCGATGTACGTGAGTCGGCCCGTGTCTATATCAATGGCCAGTTCATAGGCTGTGCCTGGAGTGTGCCCTTCATCCTCGACACCCAGGGAGCATTGAAGATAGGCGAGAACGAATTGCGTATAGAAGTGACCAATCTGCCTGCCAATCGTATTAGCGACCTTGATCGTCGTGGTGTGAAATGGCGTAAGATGGAGGAAATCAATGTTGTGGACATCAACTACAAGAAGACCCTTTATAACGAGTGGGAGCCCATGCCTAGCGGTTTGAACTCTCAGGTTCGTCTCTTCCGTTAGGAATGGGACGATGTGGCTAAAGCCTGGAGATGAGATGCCTAAGTCTCGGAATTCAGTGTCCCTGTCGTCAAGAGTTCAGTGTCTCTGTGGTCTAAGACCTACACTGTCATCAAGAGTTCAGTGTCTCAGTCGTATAAGACTTGCACTGTCGTCAAAGAGTTCAGTGTCTCAGTCGTCTAAGACCTACACTGCAAGAGTTCAGTGTCCCTGTCGTCAAGCACTCTAAAGTGACGTCTCATCTCCCTAAGTCTCTCAATATCAATATCTAAGGTGGCCGATTGCTCTCCTTCTGGGCATTCGGCCATTGTGTGTCCAATAGGGTCTACGACGACAGATCCCCCAGCATAATTGCATGCCGGATCCTTGCCCACTCTGTTGACTCCAACCACGTAGCACTGGTTTTCTATTGCCCTGGCTCGCAAGAGTGTGTCCCAAGCCAGTTGGCGTTTCTCTGGCCAGTTGGCAACGTAGATGATAGCATCAAAACAGCCTGCTCTTCCATATCGTGAGAATACGGGGAAACGCAGGTCATAGCATGTCTGAAGCAATATCCGCCATCCCATCCATTGCACGATGACGGCCTCTTTTCCTGCTGTAAATTCCCTGTCTTCGTGTCCATGTCTGAACAGATGGTGCTTGTCGTAGTAGTGTGCGATACCTTCTGGCGTTACGAAATAGTGGCGATTGCGATAGCTGCCGTCTAAGTCTTTGATGGCAAGGCTTCCGCAAATGGCACAGTTGCGAGTCCGTGTTGTCTGAGTCATCCATCTCAGAGCCATTGAGTTTCCTTCTTCTTCTGCGATGCCTTTGGGAGCAACGGCAAAGCCCGTAGCCCACATTTCTGGCATTACCAGAAGGTCGGATGCTTGGGCCTTTTCCAGAAGAGCCTCTGCGTGGGCAATGTTTTCCTCAGGATTAGCCCATGCTATATCTGTTTGTAAAAGAGTTATCTTCATATTCTCATTCTGATGTTTGATAGGTGTTTCTTTTCCCGTGCAGTATAGGCTATAGGTAGAAATCCTTGGTTAGTTGTCGGCACTCTTCAGACCCAAGAGTCAGCAGTGTTCGTTCCAGTTTTCTGGGGTGCTTGGCGAATGCCATGAGTATTCTTTTTGCCGGTTTTCGTTCCGAAGTCTTTATCAGGCACTGTCTGCACATGGAGAATCCAGCTATGAAGGCTTCGCTTTCCATCTTGTTACTGCTGTCTGCAGGTACGACGACACTCAGTTCTCCATTGTCGCTAAGCAGTTGCCAAGCCTGTTCCATCAGAGTCCGATAGGTCAGAGAGCTTGTGTGTCTTGCCATTGTGCGTTTGGCATCAGGACAGTGCAGTGAGTCGTTGAAATAGGGTGGGTTGCTCACGATACAGTCAAAGCAGCCAGTTGTCTGTGTCAGATTCTGGTGAGAGATGCTGATTCTGCTTGCGAATGGCGATGCCTTCACGTTCTGTAGTGCCTGTGCAATGGCTTCCTCGTCTATATCGATGCCAGTGACCATAGCTTCTGGGAATCGCTGTGCCATCATCAGAGCAATAAGGCCTGTTCCAGTTCCAATGTCTAGAATATGACGACCACCGTTGGCCCATGCTCCCAACAGGGTACCGTCAGTCCCCACTTTCATGGCACAGTGCTCCTGGTGGATGGTGAACTGCTGGAACTGGAAGGAGTCGTTCGTCTTCATGCTGTTTTCTTTTTGCTGGCAAAGTTACAAAAAAATGCCCTGTGTTGCAAGTCTTTCTGGAAATAGTTTGTGTGCAGTCCTTTCCTCTGCTTCATTTTGTTAATATTTTTTCGAGTTGCTTCTGAACCGCATACCCTTGTTTCGCGAAAGTGCAAGCCTGCCTGGATTATTTCGCTAGGTGAGCCAGTTTTTTCTGCTAGGTTAGGAAAAAATATTTCTCTAGTTAGGAAAAAATATTTTCCTAGTTAGGAAAAAAGTTTTCTCCTTCGCAGTAGCTGTGGAAGGGTGGCCTCCACATGTTGGGACGAAGCCGGGCTGTCGTCCCGTCATGGGTGTGCTAATGTAAAAGTTTTTTACGGCAAATAGATGTCGTGACTAGGAGGAAGAAGTGTGGAGAGATGGCGAAGTCTGATGCGCAATCCAATGAATATCTGCTTGTCGCCATTGTGATGTCATCGTGCCAAGAGAAGATGCCGAAGCGGGCTGCGATCCCTGTGTTGGCTTAGCAAGAAGGGGTTGACAGAGTGGGGTGGGGATGTCTAGGCAGCAGTGTGGCAGTGGTCAAGAAATAGTTGAAAAGATTGAACTGGGACAAGTAATCTGTTAACTCCTGCAAATTTAGGAAATATATTTTGTGTATCTAAATAAAAATGTGTAACTTTGCAGGCTATTATGGAGAGTAAGAAATATATAATGAGTAACGTAGATCGTAATAAGGCATTCTCGATGATTGCTGACGTGGAAGGAGATATAGTGAACTTGATGGATGAAAATACCCCTAGCGAACTGCCCATCCTGGCGGTAAGAAACCTGGTGCAGTTCCCAGGAGTGCTTTCTCCCATTCTGATAGGACGTGAGGCGAGCATGCGCATCATTCGCAAGACGGAGAAATCGGGTCAGATGATAGGCATTGTGTGTCAGCGTGATCCTGAGGAGGAGAATCCTGGAAAGGCTGATTTGTTTGAATATGGTGTCTATGCCAAGGTGGTGAAGCAGCTGATGATGCCCAATGGGTCGCTGACGGCTATCGTGCAGGGCTATGGTCGCATGCGTCTGCATGAGATTGTCAAGAAGTCGCCCTATCTGGTGGGCCGTGTGGAAGCAGTTCCTGAGATACAGCCAGATAAGAACGACAAGGAGTGGCGAACGGCGATTGACGACCTCCGCCATATGGTAGATGAGTTTGTGTCGATCAGTGATGAAATACCTGACGATGCCACGTTTGCCATCCGTAACATAACCAACGATGTCGTGGCACTCAATTTCTGCTGTTCCAATCTGCCTTTCTCTGTGAAGGAAAAGAACCAGCTGCTGGAGTGCCAGTCGATGAAGGAACGCCTCTTCGGTCTGATGAAGTTGGTCAACCGCGAGCTGAATCTGCTCCATCTGAAGGCCGACATTCGCAACAAGACCCGTGAGGACCTCGACGAGCAGCAGAAAAACTACTTCCTGCAGCAGCAAATCAAGAATCTGCAGGCAGAGATGGGCAATAACACCTCGCCAGAGAAGAAGGCCCTGCTGGAAAAGGCAATAGACAAGAAATGGACAGACGAGGTGGAAGATGCCTTCTACAAGGGGATTGAGAAGCTGGATAGCCTCCAGCCGCAGTCGCCAGACTACAATGTGCAACTGAGCTATCTGCAGGCTTTCATCAGCTTGCCCTGGGGCGAGTATACCCACGACGACCTGAACCTGCAGCGAGCACGGAAGATACTAGACCACGACCACTACGGAATGGAAAAGGTGAAGGAGCGGATACTGGAATATATGGCTGTACTCTCGCTGCGTGGCGATCTGAAGAGCCCCATCCTCTGTCTCTATGGCCCTCCTGGAGTGGGTAAGACCTCGCTAGGCAAGAGCATAGCATCTGCTATGAAGCGGAAATACGTGCGCATCTCGCTGGGAGGCCTGCACGATGAAGCAGAGATACGTGGACACCGTCGCACCTATGTGGGAGCGATGCCTGGACGCATCATCAAGAGCATCCAGAAGGCAGGCTCGAGCAATCCGGTATTCATCCTCGATGAGATAGACAAGGTGACACAGGCAACCGTCAATGGCGACCCTGCATCGGCATTGCTCGAAGTGCTTGACCCAGAGCAGAATACAGCCTTCCACGATAATTATCTTGATGTGGACTACGACCTGTCGAAAGTACTCTTCATAGCCACAGCCAACAATCTGAGCACGATACCCCGTCCGCTGCTCGACCGTATGGAAATCATCGAGGTGAGCGGCTATATCACAGAGGAGAAAATAGAGATTGCCAAGCGCCATCTCATACCTCGCGAACTGGACAATACTGGTCTGAACACACTGAAGGAGCAGCCTCGCTTCAACAAGGCCGTCATCGAGAAGATCATCGAACGCTACACCCGTGAGAGTGGGGTGCGACAGCTGGAGAAGCAAATCAACAAGGCAATGCGCAAACTGGCCTACAACAGGCAGATGCGTGGCAATGTGTGCGACTGGAAAATCACACCCAACTCGTTGGAAGACCTGCTGGGCAAGCCACCTTTCTATCGTGACATCTACCAGGGCAATGACTATGCCGGCGTGGTGACTGGACTGGCGTGGACCAGTGTGGGAGGAGAGATACTCTTTATCGAGACATCACTGAGTAAGGGCAAAGGCTCGAAACTGACACTGACGGGCAACCTGGGCGACGTGATGAAGGAGAGTGCCGTGCTGGCACTGGAATATGTGAAAGCACATGCTGACACACTTGGCATCGACTATCGCATCTTCGACAACTGGAACATACATATCCACGTGCCAGAGGGAGCAACACCCAAGGACGGTCCGTCGGCAGGCATCACCATCGCTACTTCCATCGCTTCGGCACTGACACAGAGGAAGGTACGCAAGAACGTGGCCATGACTGGCGAGATAACCCTGCGTGGAAAAGTGCTGCCTGTAGGAGGCATCAAGGAGAAGATTCTGGCTGCCAAGCGGGCTGGAATCACAGATATCGTGCTCTGCAGCGAGAACGAGAAGGATATTCTGGAGATTCCCGACATTTATCTGCGGGGGGTCAAGTTCCACTATGTGAAGGATGTACAGGATGTATGGGCATTTGCTCTGATCAAGGAGAAGGTGGCTCATCCACTCGTCTTCACTATTGACGAGCCGACAGCCACGACAGCCGCAACCCCTGCAGCAGCAACAACTTATGGAGCCACGGCAATGGCAGAAGGGGGCAGCCAATGACCTTTCAGCTGCAGCATACCGATCCTGCAAGCGATGCGCGAGCTGGCCTGATCACTACTGATCATGGTCAGATCAAAACGCCCATCTTCATGCCTGTGGGAACATGCGGCAGTGTGAAAGGTGTACACTTTAGTGAGCTACGCCAGCAGGTGAAGGCACAGATCATCCTGGGCAATACCTATCACCTGTACCTGCGTCCAGGACTGGACACCCTTCGAAAGGCAGGAGGCCTGCATCGCTTCAATACATGGGAGAGGCCTATACTGACAGATTCTGGCGGCTTCCAGGTGTTCTCGCTGACAGGCATCCGCAAGCTGCGTGAGGAAGGATGCGAATTCCGCAGTCATATTGACGGCTCGAAGCATTTCTTCACACCAGAGAGCGTGATGGATACAGAACGTATCATCGGAGCCGATATCATGATGGCACTCGACGAGTGTCCTCCTGGCGAGAGCGACTATCAGTATGCCAGGAGATCACTGTCGCTGACCCAGCGATGGCTCGATCGATGCATCAAGCGCTTCAATGAGACGGAGCCCCTCTATGGCCATCATCAGGCTCTGTTCCCCATCGTGCAGGGATGCAAATACAAGGACCTAAGGCAGGAGGCAGCCAAATATGTGGCTGACAAGGGAGCCGAGGGCAATGCCATCGGAGGACTGGCAGTTGGCGAGCCAACAGAGGTGATGTACGAGATGATAGAAGTGGTCAACGAGATCCTGCCCAAGGACAAGCCCCGCTATCTGATGGGAGTGGGCACGCCACAGAATATCCTCGAGGCTATCGAAAGGGGAGTAGACATGTTCGACTGCGTCATGCCTACACGCAATGGACGTAATGCCATGCTCTTCACCTATCAGGGCACGATGAACATGCGCAACAAGAAGTGGGAACAGGACTTCACACCTATCGATCCGGATGGTTGCGACATCGACCGCCTCCACACCAAGGCATACCTGCATCATCTGTTCAAGGCACAGGAACTGCTGGCTCTCCAGATTGCCAGCATCCACAACCTGGCTTTCTATCTCAGACTGGTCACTGACGCACGCGAACATATTATTAATGGTGACTTCACGCAGTGGAAACACTCCGTGATAGAGAACTTAGGACGTAGAATATGAGGAATCCCATCACACGGCTCGACCGCTACATCATCCGCAAGTTTATCGGCACCTATATCTTTGCCATCTTGCTCATTATCTCGATCAGCATCGTCTTCGATTTCAATGAGAATATGGCGAAGTTTGCCAATAATCATGCACCCTGGCGAGCCATCATCTTCGACTACTATGCCAATTTCGTTCCCTATTTTGCCAATCTCTTCTCACCCCTGTTCGTCTTCATCGCCGTCATCTTCTTCACCTCGAAGCTGGCGGGCAATAGTGAGATCATCGCCATGCTGGCCACAGGCACCAGCTTCCGCCGGCTGCTGAGGCCCTATTTGCTGTCGGCAGCACTCATTGCGGGCATCAATTTCGTGCTGGGAGCCTACGTCATTCCCAATGGTAATATCGTGCGGCAGAATTTTGAGACCATCTATAAGAACAAGAAGAAAAACACCTCGGCATCGAACGTCATGCTGCAGGTAGGACCAGGTGTGGTGGCCTATATACAGCAGTACGACAATACTACCAAGCGTGGCTATGGCTTCGGACTCTATAAGTTCGACCAGAAGAAACTCACCAGCCACATGACGGCCAATGTCATCCAGTACGACACCATCTCTGATACTCGTTACCACTGGAAGGCTTCCAACTATAAGATACGCACGCTGAAGGGCCTTCGCGAGAAGATTGAGACAGGATCGCAGATTGACACCGTGATCATGATGGAGCCTATGGACCTGGTCTATTCCAAGGGACAGCAGGAACAGTTCACCTCGCCAGAGCTGCTGCGCTACATCTCCAAACAGCAGGAGCGAGGCTCGACCAATGTGGTGCAGTACGAGGTGGAGTACCACAAGCGCATAGCCACCTCGTTCGCATCGTTCATCCTCACCATCATCGGAGCATCGCTGTCGGCACGCAAGCGAAAGGGAGGAATGGGACTAGCACTGGGCATCGGACTGGCACTCTCGTTTGCATACATCCTGCTGCAGACGATTTCTGCCACCTTCGCCATACAGGCCAGTTTCCCACCAGTATTGGCGGCCTGGCTACCCAACATCTTATATTTATTCATCGCCTATTTCTGTTATAGGCAGGCACCCAATTGATAATGACATTTGAAGAAACATATCTCAACGATAACATCCTCGATGCACTCTATGACATGCATTTCGAGGAGATGACACCCATACAGGAAAAATGTATCCCACAGATACTTGACGGACACGATGTGCTGGGAGTGGCACAGACAGGCACGGGCAAGACGGCTGCCTATCTGCTTCCCATCCTGTCGATGATCGACGATGGCAACTATCCTGAGGACTCCATCAACTGTGTGGTGATGGCACCTACTCGTGAACTGGCACAGCAAATCGACCAGGCTATGGAGGGATTTGCGTATTATATGCCCAACGTCAGCTCCATAGCGGTGTATGGGGGAAACGATGGTGGACGCTTCGACCAGGAGCTGAAGAGCCTGCGGGGGGGAGCTCCTGTGGTCATCGCCACGCCAGGACGGTTGCTCAGCCATCTGAAAGTGGGCAATCTGAATCTGGCAAAGACCAGCTTTTTCGTTCTCGACGAGGCTGACCGTATGCTCGATATGGGATTTATAGAGGACATCATGCAGATTACCAAACTGCTGCCGCAAGACTGTCAGAAGGTCATGTTCTCCGCTACCATGCCCTCGAAGGTACGACAGCTGGCGGTCTCGCTACTCAATCATCCCGTCGAGGTGAAACTGGCAGTAAGTCGTCCGGCAGAGAAAATACAGCAGCAGGCATATGTCTGCTACGATCCGCAGAAACTGCAAATCATTGACCATCTCTTCAGAAATGGCGACCTGAAAAGGGTCATCATCTTCTGTGGGAAGAAAGACCGGGTGAAGGACATCAATCGCGAACTGCGACGTCTGAAGATCAATTGTGCACCCATGCATAGCGACCTGACCCAGCAGGAGCGTGACGATGTGATGTATCGTTTCAAGGCTGGTATGGTAGATGTGCTGGTGGCTACTGATATCGTCAGTCGGGGTATCGATATCGATGATATCCGCATCGTCATCAATTTTGACGTCCCACATGATGCTGAGGACTATGTGCATCGTATAGGCCGTACGGCTCGTGCCGACCGTGACGGACAAGCTATTACCTTTGTCAATGATCATGATGTGCAGCGTTTTCGCCAGATAGAACGATTTCTCGAAAAGGAGGTGGAAAAGATACCGCTGCCAGAAGGCATTGGCCAGGGACCGGCATATGTCTATTCCGACGAAAAGAAAGCATCGCGAGGCGGGCATAAGTCTGCCGGAAAGCATCGTGGCGGGCAGCGTCGCAGTGGCGGAAGAAAGGACAAAGGCCGCGATGGAAAGAGAAAAAGTGCCAGTAAATGATACCCGTGTGCCCAGAATGACGCTGTCATTTGTCACGTTTGTCATGTGTCATGAAGGGGGCATGTTTAAAAGTCAATCTCCTAATCCCGTCAATGCTATCGTGGTGCCCAGAATGACACTGTCATTTGTCATGTTTGTCATGTGTCATGTTTTGCGGATGGATTTTTGCCTTGTCGGTGCGGCATGAGACGGACCGAAAACTGTCAGCCGGAACAGGCAGACCTATCAATGGGGCAGTGGCATGATTCCCGAAAGTGACAAACATGACAAATGACAGCGTCATTCTGGGCACTCGGGGGTGGTGATAGCTTGGAAATGTTATGCCCGTTTTTCCAGGAGCACGACGTTCTCCACGTGTGGCGTATGGGGGAACATGTCCACAGGCTGCACGCATCTGACGCTGTAGGCGACGTCCAGATCGTGGAGGTCACGGGCTTGCGTGGCGGGATTGCAGCTGACGTAGACGATGCGCTCGGGGGCTGCCCTGAGGATGGTTTTCACCACGTCGGGGTGCATGCCGGCACGCGGTGGGTCGGTGATGATGACGTCTGGGCGTCCGTGCTCCTCGATGAAGGCATCGTTGAGGATGTCCTTCATGTCGCCGGCAAAGAACAGCGTGTTGTCCAGGCCGTTCAGTTCGGCATTGATCTTTGCATCGACGATGGCTTCTGGCACATATTCGATGCCGATGACCTGACGAGCCTGTCGGGCCACGAAATTGGCAATGGTACCCGTGCCCGTGTAGAGGTCGTACACCAGTTCCTGGCCTGTCAGGGCGGCTAGTTCGCGTGCCACGCTATAGAGGTGGTAGGCCTGTTCCGTATTGGTTTGGTAGAACGATTTGGGGCCCACCTTGAAGCGCAGATCCTCCATCAGTTCGAAAATATGGTCATTACCCTTGAAAACGTGTATCTCCTGGTCGCCAATGGTGTCGTTACACTTCTGGTTGTCGAGATACATCAGCGATGTGATTTGTGGGAAACGGTCGGCAAGATGCTGGAGCAATGCCAGTGCCTCCTTTTCTCCTCCTGTCTCGTCGTAATGGAACTGCACCACCACCATCCATTCGCCAGATGCAGAATTGCGGATGATGACGTCGCGAAGCAGTCCTACCTGTTGTCGCAGGTCGAAGAAGGCGATGCCGTTTTCCATTGCATAGTCGCGGATGGCATTGCGTATCTCGTTGTGCAGATTGTCCATCAGCCAGCATTTCTCAATGGGCAGGATCTTGTCGAAGGCTCCTGTGATGTGGAAGCCAATGGCAGGCACATCCTTCAGGCTCTGTGCATCGTCGTGGGGTAGGGTGGCTACTTCTTCCTTGGTCAGATAACGCTTGTTGGCACATCCGAAGTCGAGTTTGTTGCGATACTGCTGTGTCTTCACACTGCCCATGATAGGTCTGAACGCTGGTAGCTCTATCTTTCCGATTCGTTGCAACTGGTCTTGTACCTGCTGCTGCTTGAATTTCAGTTGCTCATCGTAGGGCATGTTCTGCCATTTGCAGCCGCCACAGGTGCCAAAGTGCTGGCAGAACGGCTGTGCTCGCAGCTTGCTGGGACTGATAAGTCTGACCACTTCTCCCTCGGCATAGGAATGCTTCTTGCGTCGCAGCTGTACGTCGCAGACGTCGCCAGGCACGCACCAAGGTACGAATACCACCATCTCCTGCCAGTGCAGCAGGCATTTTCCTTCGGCTGCCACAGCCTCGATGGTTACACCTTCCAGCAGCGGCAGCGGTTTCTTGCTTCTTCCCATTCTTGTATTCTATGTTCTGGCTTCCGGTCGACAGGCTGTTTCTTAGATTTCAAAGTCCAGGCACGAACGCAGTACGGTGTAGGGGCGTACCTTCGTGTTGGCCACTGCCACGTGGGCGGGGTGTTGGGCATAGCCTTTCAATGCCTCTTCCGATTCGAGGGTAGAGTCGAGCATCACGTCGGCATTAGACGAGGCTAGACGCTTGTCGATATGCACTTTGACTTCAACCAATCCAGGTACTTGACCTACTAGTCCTTCCAGTCCGGCCTTGATGCCAGCCTTCACACTGGCCTTTTCTTCTTCTGTCAGTTCTGGATTCAGTGTCCAGAGGATGATGTGTTTAACCATAATCTATTTGTATTTTGTGATTTCAGCGTACAAAGGTACAACTATTTCTTGAGAAAAGCCGAAGAAAGCTGCTAAAAAGTCTGATTTTGATTATTTTCGCCATTTCTTCCTCACCCGTCTCAGCTGATAATGACGATGGCATCGCTCTTAAGCCTGTACGGATCATTGGTGTGGTGCTCCTGACTTGTCCGCACAGTTACATCAGCCTTTGGCATCAGAGCTCCGAGCCTTCGCCTTAATAATATATAATGTGTAAAAGACATGCGGGACGACTGATATTGGTAGAAAACAATAGCCATCTTTTTCACGTCAACTGCAATATCATTGCTATTTTTTTTTTGATTTTTTTGGTGATATCCGAAAAATAGTGTAACTTTGCACAATTCGAACAAATCCTATATATTAGTCATCAATTTAATATTAAATCTAATGAGTCAAAAAAGAGTTTACCTCTTCGGCAATGGTAAGGCCGAAGGTAATGCAAAAATGCGTGAGGAACTCGGTGGCAAGGGTGCTAACCTGGCCGAGATGAACTTGATTGGAGTTCCCGTTCCTCCGGGTTTCACAATCACCACAGATTGTTGCAATGAGTACTATCAGGTAGGTCAGGAGAAGATCATGGAGCTGCTTAGCGATGATGTGATGGCAGCAGTGAAGCATATCGAAGTACTGATGAATTCGAAGTTCGGCGACAAGGAGAATCCTCTGCTCGTCTCTGTCCGTTCGGGTGCTCGTGCCTCTATGCCTGGCATGATGGATACCATCCTGAACCTGGGTCTGAACGACGAGGTGGCAGAAGGCATGGTGAAGAAGACCAACAACCCCCATTTTGTTTACGACAGCTATCGTCGTTTCGTACAGATGTACGGTGACGTGGTGCTTGAGATGAAGCCTGTCAACAAGACCGACATCGATCCGTTTGAGGAAATCATTGAGAAGGTGAAGAAGGACAGCGGTGTCGTGCTCGACAAGGACCTCTCTGTCGAAGACCTGAAGAAACTTGTGCAGCTGTTCAAGCAGGCCATCAAGGACCGCACTGGCAAGGACTTCCCCAACGATCCTATCGAGCAGCTCTGGGGTGCCATCTGCGCTGTGTTCCGCAGCTGGATGAACGAGCGTGCCATCCTCTATCGTAAGATGGAAGGTATCCCCGACGAGTGGGGTACGGCTGTCAGCGTGATGGCAATGGTATTCGGTAACATGGGCGACACCTCGGCTACAGGCGTATGCTTCAGCCGCGATGCTGCCAATGGAGAGAATCTCTTCAATGGCGAGTATCTCGTAAACGCTCAGGGTGAGGATGTCGTCGCTGGTATCCGTACACCTCAGCAGATCACGAAGATTGGTTCACAGCGCTGGGCTGATCGCGCTGGCATCAGCGAGGAGGAGCGTGTTGCTAAGTATCCGTCTATGGAAGAGGCTATGCCAGAGATCTATGCTCAGCTCAATGGCATACAGGAGAAGCTCGAGGAGCACTATCGCGACATGCAGGATATGGAGTTCACCGTACAGGAAGGCAAACTGTGGTTCCTCCAGACACGTAACGGCAAGCGCACAGGTGCTGCTATGGTGAAGATTGCCATCGATCTGCTCCACGAGGGTAAGATTGACGAGAAGACTGCCATCATGCGTTGCGAGCCTCAGAAGCTCGACGAGCTGCTGCACCCTGTATTCGACAAGAAGGCACTCACCCAGGCTAAGGTGATTGCCCAGGGCCTGCCCGCATCTCCTGGTGCTGCCTGTGGCCAGATCGTGTTCCACGCTGACGATGCTCAGGACTGGCACGCTGATGGACATAAGGTGGTCCTCGTACGTATCGAGACTTCTCCTGAAGACCTCGCTGGTATGTCAGCTGCAGAGGGTATCCTCACCGCTCGTGGTGGTATGACCTCTCACGCTGCCGTCGTGGCTCGTGGCATGGGTAAGTGCTGCGTCTCTGGCGTTGGCTCACTCAATGTCAGCTATAAGGACAAGACCGTTGAAATAGACGGTGTGACTTATAAGGAGGGTGACTATCTCTCTCTGAATGGTACCACTGGCCAGGTCTATGCTGGCGAGGTTCCCACAAAGGCTGCTGAGCTCAGTGGCGACTTCAAGGAACTGATGGACCTCTGCGACAAATATACCAAGCTGCAGGTGCGCACCAATGCTGATACACCTCACGACGCACAGGTTGCTCGCAACTTCGGTGCCAAGGGTATCGGTCTGACACGTACCGAGCACATGTTCTTCGAGGATAAGAAGATTGTCGCTATGCGCGAGATGATCCTTGCCGACAGCGTTGCAGGACGCGAGAAGGCTCTGGCCAAGCTGCTGCCTTATCAGAAGGCTGACTTCAAGGGTATCCTCGAGGCTATGGACGGACTGCCCGTCAATATCCGTCTGCTCGATCCTCCTCTCCACGAGTTCGTTCCCCACGATCTGGCTGGACAGGAAGTCATGGCTAAGGAGATGGGCGTATCGCTCGAGACCATCCAGCGTCGTGTTGCCTCACTGGCAGAGAACAATCCTATGCTCGGTCATCGTGGCTGCCGTCTGGGCATCACCTTCCCAGAGATCACGGCTATGCAGACCAAGGCTATCCTTGGTGCTGCCTGCGAGCTGAAAAAGGAAGGCAAGAACCCAATGCCAGAGATAATGGTGCCGCTGATTGGTACGCTCTACGAGCTCAAGCAGCAGAAGGAGATTATCCAGTACGCTGCCAAGGAAGTATTTGCCGCCGAGGGCACAGAGGTCGAGTTCGAGATTGGTACGATGATCGAGATTCCTCGTGCTGCTCTGACCGCCGACCGTATCGCTACCGAGGCCCAGTACTTCTCATTTGGTACCAACGACCTGACTCAGATGACCTTCGGTTACAGCCGCGACGATATCGCTTCGTTCCTGCCTGTATACCTCGACAAGAAGATCCTGAAGGTAGACCCGTTCCAGGTACTCGACCAGAAGGGTGTTGGCCGTCTCATCAAGTTCGCTGTGAAGGAAGGCCGTGAGGTACGTCCTGACCTGCGCTGCGGTATCTGTGGTGAGCATGGTGGTGAGCCCAGCTCTGTGAAGTTCTGCGCTAAGATCGGCATGAACTACGCCAGTTGCTCTCCGTTCCGTGTGCCCATCGCACGTCTCGCCGCCGCCCAGGCAGCCGTAGAAGAGTAAATATCACTCTTACAATAATGAAAGGGATCTGTCCGCTTGGGCAGGCCCCTTTTTTATTGTATTTGCTAAATATACTTTATTTCGGTTGAAGACTCAGACGGTACTCGCTGGGCGACTGGCCAAGATGTTTGGTGCAGTAGCGGCTGAAGTAAGAGAGTGACGTGAAGTTCATCAGGTCGGCTATCTGGGTGAGGGACAGGC
>JAIKWS010000137.1 GCA_024684515.1 Prevotella sp. | reverse complement strand
CAAGAACCCCATCGGGGTTTTCTAAGATGTCGGGCCAAGGGCTGTTGAGCTAGCTCAGACAGACATTGGAGCGACAGCTTAGAAAAATGCTCCATAAAAGAGCATTTGCAGCACAGACAAGTGGTTTTCTAGGTTTTTTTTAATCCTCAATGATGGGCCCCAATGATGGAGTTCCCCAACGAGAGGCCCTCAACGAGAGGCTCCTAATGAGAGACTCATCACCGACTGGTCTTTCACCCTTTCGTCACGTCCTTCCTGCACATGCCCCATCCTCTGAGCATGGCGAAGAGGTCAAGTCCCTCCGTGCCACATTCCTGGATGCACATGGCGGCACCTAGCAGCAGCCAGTTGGCAGGTTCCATCAAGGGGATGCCCAGGTTAACATCGGGATCGATGCCCGTCAGCCTACTCACGTTGCGGATATACGCCTCCGTGTCGTTGTGATCCTCAGGAGGTGCCCACCTGCTGATAATCCCACGGATGGTATACAGATGGTGCTGTTGGTAGTAGTTGCGGGTGAGCAGGTAGAAGGCTGCCCGCCATCCCCACTCAGGCGATTTGAACTGACAAAATGCGTTGTCGGTCTGCACATCGGCAAGACCTTGCCACTGACTCTTCGAACGACGGATGTTCAGTGGGTTGTGATTTCTAATTCCTCTTGCGATCATAATTGTTGAATTGTTTAAAAGTTGAATTGTTTAAAAGTTTAAGAGTTTAAAACGTTTAAAAGTTTAAGAGTTTAAAACGTTTAGAGTTTAAGTGGTTTAAGAGTTTAATGGTTAAATGGTTGAGCCGGATGGCGCTCCTCTCCTCTTAGGGAAGGGGAGAGGGCTGTCGCGATGTTCACCGTCGAGTATCTGTCGCGATATCCTGCGTTTTCGCACTTGTCTTGCACATCTCAGTCGTGCCTGTTTGTTGATTGTTACTTCCATATTATTAATCCCTGCATTATAGCCGTCCCTTATCAAGGGACTCTAAATCTAAAAAACCTTATGCAACTGTGCAACTGTGCAACTGTGCAACTGCGTCATGTCTTTAATGGAACACAGAGGCACAGAGGTTTTTAATTGAAAATTGTCGCAAGCGACACTCTGCTTACGCTCGACAATGTTGATACAAGCATCACATTGTTCTCGCTAAACCGCAGAGTTGAAAATTGACAATTGAAAATTATGCTGCGCCAGCAGGATAAAGTGCAGGATAAAGTGCAGGATAAAGTGCAGGGTAAAGTGCAGGGTAAAGTGCAGGATAAAGTGCAGGATAAAGTGCAGGATAAAGTGCAGGATAAAGTGCAGGACAAATTCCCTGAACTATCATAAAAAGCTTTTGAGATTTTAACTGTTCTAAAGGCTCATCCTGGCCTCAAGGCCGTAGAGATAGGAGTGCAAGTTTCCCTGTCAGAGCGTCAGGTTAAGTCATACATCTCATCATTGAAGTCGATGGGCATTATAGTTCGCGTTGGCAGCAACAAGACTGGATATTGGAAGTCAAATTTTTGAAATCAGATCAGGAGATAGTCCCTTGACTCAAGATTTTTTTTAACAGTAATTTTTTGAGTTGATTTTTTTTTGTGTTTCAAAAATCTTTTCGTATCTTTGCATCATGTAGCTACACTAAAAAACGATACAAAAGGAATGGATAAACAGACAAAAAACATGTAACGCATTGATTATTAGGGAGTTATTACCACCCCTAAATCGCGCAATGTAAACAATAATAAAAGCAACCATGCTTTCTGGCCAACGCAAATCACCCTGCTACATCAGGTTTATACCTTTTGTGGCAGGGTTTTTATGTTAATATGTTTAGTGCTCTTAGGGTTTACCAGTTGCGAGAAGGAAGTGATGGAAGACCTCACCCCCATGCACTCCATGTTTAATGAGAGTGTGAACTTGCCTCAGGCCACACTCGACAGCATCACCACCTTCACCCATAAGTTTGGTGGCTATGTGGGCAGTCACCCTGAGAGCCGTCATGATCAGTATTTTGACCCCACGCTCTAGCCATACTCCAACAGGAGGCTAGAAGGAGGCTAGAAGGAGGCTAGAAGGAGGCTAGAAGGAGGCTAGAAGGAGGTTAGAAGGAGGTTAGAAGGTGGTTAGAAGGTGGTTGAAGGATGTTATTCTCTTTTTTCTAGCCTGAATAATTCATAGAACTTTCCATTGACGGGATTCTTCTCTGTTTTTGCTTTTGTTAGTTTGATTTGATTAGCTCATGCCCCATGGGACGATATCTTTTGTAAGAATACCAGATAGTCCACGGTTTTCCATTACTGCTTTTCTGTCCTACAAGAAAGGAAAAATCCCTCTCGCAGGAAAGGGATATATAGAATCGTTGACTGTTTGTCTGTTTTTATGATTCACTGTAAGATTCTTATTTCAGCAGGTCTGGCCTCAGACGCCGGGTGCGCTCCAGGGCCTGTTCCAGTTCCCAGCTGCGTATCTTCGCTTCGTTGCCGCTGAGCAATATCTCCGGCACCTTCCATCCTTTGTAGTCGGCAGGACGTGTATAGATGGGGGCTGCCAGCAGGTCGTCCTGAAAACAGTCTGACAATGCGCTCTGCTCGTCACCGATGACTCCTGGTACCACTCTGATGATAGCATCTGTCATGATGGCAGCTGCTAGCTCGCCTCCTGTAAGTACATAGTCGCCAATACTAATCTCGCGTGTGATAAGATGATCGCGTATACGTTGGTCTATACCTTTATAATGACCACAGAGGATGATGATGTTGCCTAGCAGCGACAGCTCGTTGGCTATGTGCTGATTGAACTGTTCCCCGTCTGGTGAGGTGAAGATGACCTCGTCATACAGACGCTCTGCCTTCAGGGCAGATATGCATCTGTCGATGGGCTCACATTGCATCACCATGCCTGCAGAGCCTCCATAAGGATAGTCATCCACCCTGCGCCACTTGTCGAGGGTGTAATCGCGCAGGTTATGCAGTCGTATCTCAGCCAGTCCTTTTTTCTCGGCACGTGCCAGTATGCTTTCATGCACGAAGCCCTCAATCATCTCGGGCAGGACTGTGATGATATCAATGCGCATCACCCAAGATATTTCATCAGGATTTTGGCATTGCCCGAGTCACGCAGTTTGGCAATACTCTTTTCTCTAATTTGTCGTACACGTTCGCGCGTGAGTCCAAGCTGGTCGCCAATCTCTTCAAGTCCTTTCTCGTGGCATCCTATACCAAAGCATTCGCGTATAATGGTTATCTCGCGCTCTTTCAGTACTTTATTGAGTACCGTATTGAGCTCTTGTGCCATTGACTCATGGTCGACATATCGGTCTGTGCGGCTGTCGTCGCCAGACGACATCACGTCGAGCATGCAGTTGTCTTCACCGTCCTGGAAGGGGGCGTCGATGCTGACGTGGTGGCTGTCAGCCTGCATCGACTGTCCTATTTTCTCCTCGTCCATATCAGTCATCTCTGCTAGCTCGCTGACAGAGGGGTGACGCTGGAACTCCTGTTCGAATTTGTTGATCTCGTGACTGATTTTGTTGAGTGACCCAACTTGATTCAGAGGCAGTCGTACGATACGGCTCTGTTCGGCAATGGCCTGCAGGATGCTCTGTCGTATCCACCACACCGCGTAGGATATGAATTTGAATCCTCGTGTCTCGTCAAACTTCTGTGCAGCCTTGATGAGTCCGATGTTTCCCTCGTCGATGAGGTCGGTGAGTGTCAGCCCCTGGTGCTGATACTGCTTGGCAACAGAAACGACGAATCGAAGATTAGCGGTAACCAACTTGTCCTTTGCGCGTTCCCCTTCGAGACCTCCCTTTCTGATCTTCTGTGCCAGCTCAATCTCTTCATCAATGCTGATAAGTGGAGCTCGGCCAATCTCTACGAGGTACTTGTCGAGAGCTTCGCTCGAACGGTTGGTGATGCTTTTCTGAATTTTTAGTTGTCTCATTCTTAATGTTCTCCTCTTTAAAACTAGTCTTAAATGCCTGAAATTTAGGATAATACGTGATTATTCTTTCTAAATGCGGTGCAAAATTACAAAAAAAATCCCAAAGTTGTTCTTCCTATTACAACTTTTTATGTTAAATAATATAAAACTGCAATGTTGCTGCTGATGGTCAGAGCTGGAGACGATGGGTGGTGCATCTTGGCAGCTCCTCTTCGTAGTGTGTAACCATGATGAGTGTCTTGTCTGTTTGTCTGCAGTAGTCCTCTATACGTTCTTTCACCAACTGTTGGCGGTGCAGGTCTAGTCCGTGCATGGGTTCATCGAGTATCAGCAGATCGGGATTCTTTACAAAAGCCCTGCATACGAGTACCATTCGCTGTTCGCCGCTAGATAGTTGTGTGAATGGTCGTTGTGCCAGGTCTCCAATACCGAAATCGTTCATCCACTTAACGCAAAGCTGTCGTTCGTCATTGTTGGTCTTGGCGTATAGTCCAACGGTGTCCTTCAGTCCGCTGGCAACGATGTGAAGTGCAGGTATGCTTCGTTGATAGCTGCGGTGCAGCTCTGGTGAGACGTAGCCTATGCGCCGTTTGATCTCCCAGATGCTTTCGCCGGTACCCCTTTTCCTTCCGAAGAGGGAAATGTCACAGGCGTATGACTGTGGGTTGTCGGCACAGATCAGCGATAGCAGCGTTGACTTCCCGCTGCCATTGCGCCCGGCGACTACCCAGTGTTGTCCTTGGTTGACCTCCCATGACAGTGGTCCCAATATGGTGCGATTGCCGTATGCTATGGTGACATCGTGCATGCTGATGACTTGTTGTCTATCTGGCTTCGTAACTGTCGTCGATTCGGCAGTTGTGCGTGTTGTCGTTTCCTTTGCATTGTCAACGCTTGTGAACTCCTCCTTGGCTGTTGTCCAGACGATGTCGTCGGCATAGTCGGGTATCTCTGTCGGTCTGGCCACTATCAGGTATAGTGTCATCCCCTGTTGCTTCAGGTGTTGCAATTGTCTGTTGAGCATGCTCCTGGCTTGTGCGTCGAGTCCTATGAATGGGTTGTCGAGTATGAGCGTCTGAGGTTTGGCCATCAGCGTCTTTGTCAGCTGCATCTTCCTCAGTTCACCACTTGATATGGAGATGACATACATGTCTAGCAGCCTGTCAATGTCCATGATCTCGTATAGTTGCTTTTGCAGTCTGCGTCTCTCCTCGTTGTCGCTTCCCGATAGTAGGAAGGACCTTTCCAGTGCCTGCCTCACCGTGGGCATCTCCTGGTCGATGTCGTGCTGGTTCCACCGTTGCTGCAGGTAGTAGCTACGGTCGGTAGCGGTACCATAGGTATCGCAGAAGGCGACGTATCTGACGCTTCCGCTCTTCATGTCCTTGCGCATCTTGTCCATGAGCATCGTCTTTCCGCTGGCATTCAGTCCTGCCAGGACAATTACTTTTCCTTGTCCGTCGTCTTTGCTGGTGTCCATAGCTTTTGTTGATTTTTGTTTACAAAATCTTTCCATCCCTTATAGTGTGGGGCGTCCGTATCAGGCCTACCCATCTGCAGGTAGTGGCAGTAGGCGGCTGCCAGGGCATCGGTGGCATCCATGAATCGTCCCATCTCCTCTTGTGGTATTTTCAGCAGTCGTTGCAGCATGCCGGCCACCTGTTCTTTGGATGCTCCTCCGTTGCCGGTGAGAGCCATTTTTATTTTCATGGGTGCATACTCGTGTATGGGCACACTACGTTCGATGGCGGCGGCGATGGCCACTCCTTGTGCTCTACCCAGTTTCAGCATCGACTGTACGTTCTTACCGAAGAAAGGCGCCTCGATGGCCATCTCGTCGGGCAGGTATGAAGAGATGATGCCAGTAACCCTTTCGAAGATATGTCCCAGTTTCAGGTAGGCATCTTCAAACTTCCGCAGGTCAATGATGCCCATCGTGACCATTTCAGCCTGCTGTCCGGGTCTGCGTGCCGTCGTGGCGCCCGTCGTTACTTTCAGCACGCCATATCCCATGATGTTTGTCCCAGGGTCTATGCCTAGTATGATTTTTTCCATAATAACGGTTGCAAAGGTACTTATTTTTTCTCAAAAATCTATTCACAGTCGCTATTTCTTTTATGAAAATTTGGAAATATCAATTATTTGATGTATTTTTGCACCATAATTAG
Source organism: Prevotella sp. (assembly GCA_024684515.1). GTDB lineage: Bacteria > Bacteroidota > Bacteroidia > Bacteroidales > Bacteroidaceae > Prevotella. The sequence goes on along the minus strand of JAIKWS010000137.1, from coordinate 18,009 downwards.
TATTTCGATTATGGAGAACCCAGAGAGAACAGATACTAGCATTAAAAAAAGCGACTATAAGATACTGATTGTGGATGATGTGGTGAGCAACGTATTGTTGCTGAAGATACTGCTGTCCAATGAGAAGTTTCAGGTCTGTACAGCTAATTGTGGAGAGATGTGTATCGAGCAGGTCAAGACGGAGAGTCCTGACCTGATATTGCTCGATGTGATGATGCCTGGCATTGATGGTTTCGAGACGGCAAGCATTTTGAAGAAAGACCCAGAGATGTCCAAGATTCCAATCATCTTCCTCACGGCATTGAACAATCCCAATGACCTCGTACATGGCTTCCAGGTCGGTGCAAGTGACTTTCTGACAAAACCGTTCAACAAGGACGAGTTGCTGGTGCGTGTCATGCACCAGATAGAGCTGGTAGCCAGTAAGCGGCTCATCGAGAAGCAGAATGCTGAGCTCATAGCCAACAAGCAGGTGATAGAGAAGCAGAATGACGAGCTGAAGGCGACGATTGGCAACCGCGACAAGATGTATTCCGTCATCGCCCACGATCTGCGTTCGCCTATGGCTTCCATCCGTATGGTGCTGAATCTTGTGGTGAGTGCGGTGTCGAGGGAGACCGTTGGACCAGAGCTGTTCGAACTGCTGGACAAAGCCAATAAGGAGTCGGAAGATGTCCACGACCTGCTGGACAACCTGCTGAAGTGGACGAAGAGCCAGACCGGCCGTTTGACGGTGGTGACGCAGGACCTGGATCTTGACGATATCATACCTGGCGTGGTGGATATCTTCGAGATGATAGCTATGACGAAGAACATCATGCTGAAGTACATCGGTGTGGGCTCGATCATCGTCAGGGCTGACAACGACATGCTGAAGACCGTGGTGCGTAACTTCATGTCGAATGCTGTCAAGTTCAGTCCAGAGGGCAGCTCTGTCGAGATTTCCGTCAAGAGGGATGGTGACTTTGCCAAAGTCAGCGTGCGTGATCATGGTGTGGGCATAGCACCAGAGAGGCTGAACAGCATTTTCCACAAGGGAGAGACGACCTATGGCACGGGCGGTGAGGAAGGATCAGGACTGGGACTGCAGCTGTGTGCTGACTTCGCACGCAAGAATGGTGGTGATGTGATGGTAGAGTCGACATTGGGCGAAGGCTCGACCTTTAGTGTGTTGATCCCCCTGAAGAAAGACTGATAAGGATAGGTATACACATGAGACAAATAATCATCACCGACGCTGTATTGAGCCAGGCTGCCCTTAACGGCATGGATGCCTTTCTAGGAGTGTTCATCAAGGCCATACGCGATGCCATCGGGGGAGAGCCCACCCAGGAAACCATACAGGAACTCAATGCCGACCAGATGACCTTGCTATGCTGGGACACCCTGCATCAGGAGGTCATGGAGGGCGGGTTCATACAGCTTATTCACAACGGATATGCACCCTTCATCTTCAAGAATCCTTTTGCAAAGGCTTTAAATAAGATGTGGCACATGCGCGAGTTGTCGAAGATGCTATACGAGGTGCACACACTATGGCTCGAGCATCAGGAGGCATTGGAGAAAGACTGTACTGACGATGAGTTTATGGCTCTCTATGAACAATATCCTCAATTTGATGACTACGACGACTTCTTCATTGAGAATGAGGAAAAGTGGACAGAGCAGGTTGCCCATTACGTAGACGATCATATAGAGAAATTCGCAACTATAATATGAATAAACAGGAACAGGAACTGCGCAAGAAGAGTCCTGTACAGATAAAGAACCGTAAAGCCTCGTTCGAATATTTCTTCATCGAGGAGTTTACCGCTGGCATCGTGTTGACAGGTACCGAGATCAAGTCGATCAGGGCTGGCAAGGCATCGCTGGTTGATACCTATTGTACCATCATCCGTGGCGAGCTATGGGTGAAGGGAATGTCTATCAGCCCCTATTTCTACGGGTCGTACAACAATCACGACCAGAAGCGCGACCGAAAGCTCTTGCTCACACGCAGGGAAATAAACCGGCTGGATAGTGCCACCAAGCAGACGGGCTACACTATCGTGCCCACGCTCATCTTTATCGATCAGAACGGACGTGCTAAGGTCGATATTGCACTCTGCAAGGGTAAGAAGGCCTTCGACAAGCGACAGTCATTAAAGGAGAAAGAAGATCGCCGCGAAATGGATCGCGCCATGAAGATCTATAAATGATACAAGACATAGTAACTAAACGTATTCTTATTCTTGATGGGGCCATGGGGTCTCTCATTCAGGAGTATGGACTTACAGAGACCGATTTCCACAACGGCATCCAGGCAGACATTCCTCAGAAGGGAAACAACGACGTACTGAATATTACTCGTCCAGATGTCGTCAGCGATATCCACGAGCGCTACCTGAGGGCAGGTGCTGATATCATCACCACCAATACTTTTAATTCCCAGCGTATATCACAGGCAGATTATCACCTTACGGCATTGGCCAGGGAGATGAACCTGCAGGGTGCGCGACTGGCACGTGCCGCTGCCGACCGCTACTCCACACCTGCAAAGCCACGCTTCGTGGCGGGCTCCGTGGGACCTACCAACAGGACCTGTTCGATGTCGCCCGATGTGAGTGACCCTGCTCGTCGTGAGCTGACCTACGACCAGCTCCACGACGCCTATTCCGAACAGATTGCTGGGCTCATAGAGGGTGGTGTAGACGTCTTACTCATTGAGACCATCTTCGATTCGCTCAACGCCAAGGTGGCCATTAGTGCTGCGCTGGAGACAATGCAGCGACTCAAACGGGAGGTTCCTCTGATGCTGAGCATCACCATCAGCGATGCTGCCGGACGTACCTTGAGTGGACAGACGCTCGATGCCTTCTTGGCCAGCGTCAGCACATTCCCCGTCTTCAGCATTGGACTAAACTGCTCGTTTGGCGCACGGCAGATGAAGCCATATCTGAAGGAGCTGGCTCGTCGTGCTCCCTATTATATCACGGCCTATCCCAATGCGGGACTGCCCAATCAGCTGGGATTATACGATGAGACGCCAGAATCGATGGCTCCACAGATTGCGGAGTTCATAGACGAAGGTCTGGTGAACGTCGTTGGTGGCTGTTGCGGCACGACTCCCGACTTTATTGCCCACTACGTTCCGCTAGTGGAAGGCAAGCTGCCTCATGTTCCGGCTGAGCCTCCCCACTCATTATGGCTCAGCGGACTGGAACTGCTGGCGCCCACCTCTTTTACCAATGTCGGCGAGCGATGTAATGTGGCTGGCTCACGCAAGTTCCTGCGCCTCATCAAGGAGAAACAATATGACGAGGCTGTCAAGATTGCGCGACAGCAGGTTGACGACGGCGCGATGGTCATAGACATCAATATGGATGACGGACTACTGAATGCTAGGCAGGAGATGGTCCATTTCCTGAATCTGATAGCTTCAGAGCCAGATATCGCACGAGTGCCCATGATGATTGATTCCAGCGACTGGCAGGTTATTCTGGCTGGACTGAAGTGTATACAGGGCAAGAGCATCGTTAACTCCATCTCCCTGAAAGAGGGTGAGGAGGCGTTCCTAAGCCATGCTGCTGATGTCCGACGACTGGGAGCCGCCGTGGTGGTGATGTGTTTCGACGAGCAGGGGCAGGCTACGACCTACGAGCGGCGTATTGCCATCGCGGAGCGTTCCTACCGGCTGCTGACAGAACGGGCAGGACTGGCACCGCACGATATCATCTTTGACCCCAATATCCTGGCTATAGCGACAGGTATGGAGGAGCACAATGCGCTGGCGCTCGACTTCATACGTGCCACCCAGTGGATACGTCAGCATCTGCCGGGGGCTCACGTCAGTGGTGGGGTTAGCAATCTCTCTTTCGCCTTCAGGGGCAACAACTACATTCGCGAGGCTATGCATGCCGTCTTCCTCTATCATGCCATCAGGGCGGGGATGGATTTCGGCATCGTCAATCCGGCGTCGCGGGTTACTTACGATGATATTCCGCAGGATCAGCTGGAGATTATTGAGGATGCTATCCTCAACCGCAGGACGGATGCCGCTGAAGGGCTCATGCAACTGGCAAGCAGGCTCAGTGCCGTGGCAGCTGCTGCACAGCCTTCCGCGAGCCAGGGTGATAGCCAGCAGACAGCGGTCCTGTCTGTAGAACAGCGATTGCAGGAAGCCCTGATCAAGGGCGATGGTTCAATGCTCAACCACGATCTACACGAGGCGCTCACCATCTATGGTAAGGCTGTCGATATTATCGAGGGGCCGCTCATGGCGGGCATGAACGAAGTGGGACGGCGTTTTGGGGCTGGCAAGATGTTCCTGCCCCAGGTCGTGAAGACGGCTAGGACGATGAAGCAGGCGGTAGAGATACTAACGCAGATATCCGAACTGTCGGAGGTGGCTGGAAAGAAAGACAAGACTAGCACCCCAGGCACGACTGTTCACAGGCCCAAGATTCTGCTGGCCACCGTCAAGGGCGATGTGCACGACATCGGGAAGAATATCGTGGCTGTGGTGATGGCCTGCAACGGCTATAATGTCATCGATATGGGTGTGATGGTGCCTGCCGACCAGATTGTGGCCAAGGCCAAGGACGAGCACGTCGATATGATAGGACTCTCTGGGCTCATCACGCCGAGTCTCGAGGAGATGGTCAATGTGGCCAGGGAACTGCGACAGGCTGGCCTCGACATACCTATCATGATTGGTGGGGCCACCACCAGTCAGTTGCATGTCGCCCTGAAGATAGCACCGGTCTACGGCGGTCCTGTGGTGTGGATGAAAGATGCCTCGCAGAATCCTATCGTCGCCAGGAGACTGATGACCGATGCCAGACAGCTCTCCGACGAGCTGCAGCAGCAGTATGCCTCTATGCGAGAAGAGTATAACCACGAACAGCAGCAGTTGTTATCGCTCGACGAGGCACGCCGCAACAAACTGAATCTGTTTGATAACGACAAGACATTATAATCATGATAACGACTTTGATATTTGATTTGGGAGGGGTGATCATCACAATAGATCAGCAGCAGGCGGTAAGCCGATTTGCACAGCTGGGACTTGCCGATGCCGAGTCGCGTCTGAATGCCTACACTCAGCAGGGCATCTTTGGCGACCTGGAGGGTGGACTGATCGATGCTGAGCAGTTCCGCAGCGAGCTGAGCCTGCTGACAGATAGGGAGATAACCCACGAGCAATGTGCATTCGCATGGCAGGGCTATGCCAGGGAGGTGCCACAGCGCAACCTCGACGCTCTTGTGCGCCTCAGACAGCAGGGGTACAGGATATTGCTGCTCTCCAATACCAATCCATATATGATGGAGTGGGTGCGTTCCAACGATTTCGACGGCCATGGCCACAGTATAGACTACTATTTCGACAAGCTCTATCTCAGTTATGAGATGAAGATGATGAAGCCCGCAGAAGAGATATTCCGCAGCGTGCTGATGAACGAGCAGGTGCTGCCATCGTCGTGCCTCTTCGTCGACGACGGGGCTCGCAACGTGGCGGCAGCCAGCCAGATGGGCATCAATACTTACTGTCCTGTGAACGGTCAGGACTGGACGGACGAGATATATACATATATTAATAATAACTTCTGAGGACAGCAACCATTCTGCAATACTAACTTTACAACCAATAATAACTACAAATCATGATGTGTAACAACAAGATCAGGTGCATGGTGCTATGGGCACTATCGATATTTGCTGTGCAGTTTCTATCATCAACGGCAGCTTCACAACCCAAGCGGGAGTTCCGGGGAGCATGGATACAATGTGTCAACGGACAGTTTCAGGGACTCTCAACACAGAAGATTCAGGAGACGCTCATCTATCAGCTTGATGAATTGCAGAAGGATGGTGCCAATGCCATCATCTTCCAGGTGAGGCCAGAGTGCGACGCTCTCTATGCCAGCAACTACGAGCCCTGGAGCCGCTTCCTGTCAGGACAGCAGGGCAAGGCACCAAACCCCTATTGGGATCCACTGCAATGGATGATTGAGCAGTGCCATGCACGCAACATGGAGCTGCATGCATGGATCAATCCCTATCGTGCCAAGACCAAGGGAACCACCTCGGTATCTGTCAACCATATCGTCTATACACATCCAGAGCGATGCTTCGACTACGACGGACAGAAGATCCTCAACCCAGGACTGGCTGAGAATCGCGACTATATCTGTCAGATTGCACACGACATCGTCACTCGCTACGACGTCGACGGCATACATATGGACGACTATTTCTATCCCTATCCCGTGGGGGGACTGCCTATCCCCGACGATGTGCAGTACAACCAGCACAACAATGGCATCACCAACAGGGGCGACTGGAGGAGACATAACGTCAACCTCTTCATCAAACAATTCTACGAGACCGTACACCAGGCCAAGCCGTGGGTCAAGGTGGGAATCTCTCCCTTCGGCATCTATCGCAACAAGCGCAGCGCGGACGTGGGCAGTAATACCAATGGCCTGCAGAACTACGACGACCTCTATGCCGACATACTGCTATGGATCAACAATGGATGGCTCGACTATTGCGTGCCACAGGTTTACTGGGAGATTGGCAACCGGGCTGCCGACTATGAGACGCTGGTCAACTGGTGGGCTCAGCATGCATCGGCACGACCACTTTTCATCGGCGAGGATGTCGAGCGAACGGTGAAGCATCCCCATCCTGGCAATTCACAGCGACATCAGCAGGAAGCAAAACAAGTCATACGCGACAAGCAGCCTGCCGTCAAGGGCACCGTCCTCTGGTATGCCAAGGCAGCCGTTGATAATGTAGGAAACTATGGAACCATGCTTCGCGAACAGTACTGGCGCAATCCTGCTCTGCAGCCACAAATGCCGTTCATCGACAGCAAGGCACCCAAGAAGCCGCGTAAGGTGAAGGCGATATGGATGCCCGACGGATATGTACTCTTCTGGACGGCTCCTAAAGGGAAGAACTGGGGTGATGTGGCCACACGATATGTCGTCTACCGCTTTGCCAAGGACGAGGACATCAATCTAGAGAGTACAGCACACATCGTGACCATCACCACTCAGACATTCCTCAAACTGCCATATACCGATGGCAGCAAGCCTTACACCTACGTTGTAACTGCCCTCGACCGCCTGCAGAACGAAAGCAAGCCCGTCAAGCGCAAGGTGAAGCTCTGAACGGTTCTGCTCTCCAGGAGAGAGAGTAGATGGCGACACGCCAGCAGAAGAGGAAATCATAGAGACTTTGTGTCTTTGTGTGTCCCATACCAGACAGGTGTGGGATTCTTCGTTTATACAGAAAGAATTCGAAAAGCTTGCTTGCAATTATCTTGAAAAGATTCGGTCCTCAATATCTTCTTTCAGTACCCTCTTCAAAGACTCCCTCAAAAACACTCTCGCAGACACTTTCGCAGACATCTTTGCAGGCATCTTCGCAGGCATCTTTGCAGGCATCTTTGCAGGCATCTTTGCAGGCATCTTCGCAGGCATCTTCGCAGGCATCTTTGCAGACATCTTCGCAGACACTCTCGCAGACACTCTCGCAGACATCTTCACGTGGTCTATGGCTTCGAGAGTTTCCTGCTATAAGGGCAAGTTGTGGACTTCCATCCACTAAAATATGTTTATGTGGGGCTAAGACAAAAATGGCTAACTCTTTGCTGAGTTAGCCATTTTGTTTCCGTTAGTAGAACTTGAAATAGTTCCTTGCGTTGTTGTAGCTGATGTCTTCCACCATCTTGGCTAGCAGCTCGCGGTCGTCGGGCAGGAGTCCTTTTTCCACGTCGTTGCCCAGCAGGTTGCAGAGTATTCGACGGAAGTACTCGTGGCGTGGATAGCTGAGGAACGAGCGTGAGTCGGTGAGCATGCCTACGAATCGTGACAGCAGGCCCAGTACAGACAGGGCGTTCATCTGCTTCACCATGCCGTCCATCTGGTCGTTGAACCACCATCCGGATCCGAACTGTATCTTACCGGGCTCACCACCCTGGAAGTTGCCCAGCATCGTGGCGATGACCTCGTTGGCACAGGGGTTGAGGGTGTAGAGGATGGTACGCGTGAGCTTGCCCTTCATGTTGAGGTTGTTGAGGAACTTGGACATTGCCTTTGCCGTATTGAACTCTCCGATAGAGTCGAAGCCAGTGTCTGGTCCCAGCTTGTTGTACATGGCCGTGTTGTTGTCGCGGATGGCACCATAGTGGAACTGCTGTGTCCATCCGGCGTCGGCATCCATCTCTGCCATCAGTGTGAGGAAGCAGTTCTTGTACTGGCGTATCTCGGTGTTGGAGAGCTGCTGTCCGCGCATGGCTTTCTCGAAGATGGTCTCGATCTGCGAGTCGGTATATTCCTCGTCGTAGAACTCCTCGATGCCGTGGTCTGACAGTTTCGATCCCTGGCTTTCGAAGAACTCGTGGCGTTTCTTCAGGGCATCAAGCATGTCTGCAAACTTGGTGATGGTGACGCCGCTGACCTGCTCCAGCTGCTGTACGTAGGCAGCAAATTCTGGCTTCTCGATGTTCATGGCCTTGTCAGGACGCCATGCTGGAATCATGATGGGGTCGTCGGCAGCCTTGTGCTTGGCATACTCGATGTGGTTGTGCAGGTCGTCTACGGGATCGTCGGTGGTGCATACGCATTCTACATGATAGTGCTTCATCAGTCCGCGTGCAGAATACTCGGGCAGCTTCAATTTCTCATTACACTCGTCGAAGATCTCACGTGCTGTCTTTGGGCTCAGCAGCTTCTCTATGCCGAAGGCAGTCTTCAGCTCCAGGTGTGTCCAGTGGTAGAGGGGGTTGCGCAGGGTATAGGGCACGGTCTCTGCCCATTTCTCGAACTTCTCCCAGTCGGTGGTATCCTTGCCTGTGCAATATCGCTCGTCCACGCCATTGGTGCGCATGGCACGCCACTTGTAGTGGTCGCCACCCAGCCAGAGCTCGGTGATGCTCTTGAAGCGATGGTCGTTGGCCACCATTTCAGGAATGAGATGGCAATGGTAGTCGATGATGGGCATCTTGGCCGCATGGTTGTGGTACAGGTCCTGGGCAATCTCAGTCTCCAGTACGAAATTCTTGTCGTTGAATGCTTTCATTGCAGATTTTGATTTGGGTTTAAAAAGTTGTTCCTATAATAATATGATAGTTGTTAGTTATGCTAATTCCTTTCTGCAGCCGTTCTTTTCTCGCGTATCAGCTTGGTCTTTTGCAGCAGTTCCTGACAATGTAGGACATTCAGGTCTGTTGTACTCTTGGTCAGTTTGCCTTTCTGCTTGTTGAGGTACTGGTCGATGTCATCCAGATGCTGCAGCAGATAGAGTAGGGCGTCGCTATTGTCGATGCGTGCATTGGCAACAGTCTTGGGGTCTGGATTCAGCAGACGGTCGACCTGTGCGAGATATACTCGCTGCAGATGACGACGTTCCTTGGCCTGCCACTCAGAGCCGTCAGAGCGCTTCCACACCTCTGCCAGCAGATCCTTGAGGTACTGGCTCACTGGGTAGTCGCCATTGTCGTTGAGGGTGTTGAGCACAGCCACCGACAGCAGCCGTCCTACCACAGCCTCCTGGCGTGAGTTTTGGTTGGTCGTGGGGTTGATGCCCACCTTGCTGACGATGTCTGCGGGATATAGCCATTCTGGTGCTTCGAAGATGTTCTGTCCGATATATTTCAGTGCCTCCTGCTGACGCTGTCGCGAGGTGAAGGCCACAGGCTCCTTGCCTGGCATGTTGTTGCTCTCACGTCCACCGATGTTCTTCATGACGTGTCCCTGATATCGTGTGAACTGGTCGATTATGGCGCGATACATCTCCGACAGGTCGTCATACTGGTCGTTGTCCTCGTGAGTCCATGTGGGCAGGTTCTTCATCACCCGTTGCAGGTTCTTCAGTCCATATTCTGATGCCTTCACGCTGTTGTCGCCCAGATCCTCGGTCTGACTTCTGGGATCATCGCCACGTCCTTCGCCCCCAAACCACAGTCGTGGGTTGTCGCGTAGCACGTTGGTTGTTTCTGTCATCAGTTTCTCCTTCTCGTCGTATTCGTCCTTGAACTCAGGTCGCCACTGGTATCCCCACTTGATGGCCCATTTGTCGTAGTCGTTGATGCGTGGGAAAAGTCCTTTCGTGCTGATGTTGTCCTCTGGCTGTGCGACGTAGTTGAATCGTGCATAGTCCATGATGCTGGCTGTATGTCCGTTGCGTTCCACCCACTGCTTGTTGCGCAGGTTCTCGACAGGTGTTGCAAACGATGCTCCCATGTTGTGTCGCAATCCCAGGGTATGTCCCACTTCATGTGAGCTGACGAATCGTATGAGCTCGCCCATGAGTTTCTCGTCGAACTTCATTTTCTGTGCCCGCTTGTCCATTGGTCCACATTGTATCATATACCACTTGGTGAGCAGGTTCATCACGTTGTGATACCAGCAGATATGTGCCTCGATGATCTCTCCGCTCCTGGGGTCGACGATGTGAGGTCCATAGGCATTCTCCGTCTCGCTGGGCAGATATCGGATAGCCGAGAAACGGGCATCGTCGAGACTGATGCTACCATCCTCGGGCAGTTCCCTGGCCACGATGGCATTCTTGAATCCTGCAGCCTCGAAGGCCACGTTCCAGTCGTTGACGCCCTGTATGAGGTAGGGTACCCATTTCTTTGGCGTGGCAGGGTCGATGTAATAGACAATCTGTTTCTCTGGCTCTACCAGTTCGCCACGCAGATAGCGCTTCTTGTCCTTGGGCACCAGACGATAGCGTGAGATGAACGACTCGTGCTGCGACTTGTGCTGATCGTCGCTGAAGCGTACGAAGCTGTTCACAAAATAGCCTACGCGGTCGTCCCACAGCCGCTTGCGCATGGGTTCTACAGGCAACAGCACCATGCTGGTGTTGAAGCCCAGGGTGATGCTTCCTGTCTGTGATGCCGGCGAGGAGGCAGCACTCGAGCCATAGGTGCGTGTAGCCACAATCTCGATATTGGTGGGATAGACCTTCATCGTGTCGATAAACGAGCGGTCTGCCTGATAGCCTCCAACCTTCAGTTGTGTCTTGCTCGTATTCTCGAACGAGGTCAGCTGGCTGTCACCCTTGAAGAGCCCTGTCACCTCAACGAGGCTGGCATCTTTCTCCTTGTTGCGTCCAATCACCTTGAATGACTTCACGATAGGGTCGATGGTCGATTGCTCCAGCGTGCGTGTAATCTGATCCTCAGGGGCGCTGAGATGGCTCAGCACATACTGGCGCAGCAACAGCTGGGTGGTGTCACGCTGTTCGAAATAGACGGTACAATGGGTAATCTCTTCGCCTGCGAACTTACCAAACTGCTGTGGAACGGCAGTCAGACGAGTCACGCAGAGCAGCATGCGCCCCAGCATAGAGTCGGGCACCTCATAGTAATATTTGTCTTCGATATGTCGCACGCGGAAGAGACCCTCGGTGGTCACACCACCTTTCTTGATCAGTTTCTCATATTCGCTCTCCTTCTTTGGAGCCTCGGGCTTCTTGAGCGTGTCGTTGGCTACAACATTTGTAGAGTCGGCAGGAATGCTGTCGTTGCTTAGTGCCAGTCGGGCATTGGCGGCTGTGAAGAGTGCACAGCAAAGGAATAGGATTAGTGTTCGTTTCATTTGGTTAAGTCTTGTTGTTTGTATGCTAGTGCAGCACCAATGGCGGTGCAGAATTGTGAATACTTGGGAATGTGGAACCGCACGTTGTAGAGTTTCTCCAGGGCAGGGAATACCTCCTTGCATTGTGGCAGCAGCGATAGATTGCCGATGAGCACCATGTCGCGACAGCCTGTGCCCTGTGCGGCCAGTACCGCTGCCGAGCCGATGGTCTGCAGCACCAGTCCGATGATGCCTGCTGCAATGTCCTCTCGTTCAGCATCGTTCTTGGCACGGGCAAATATGCTGGCAGTGGCCTCCATGGGAAGTCCTGGCAGAGGCTGGGCAGAGATATCGCCAATGAGCAGGTTCATGTGTTTGATGTTGCCCTGCATGGCGAGTGCAGATATCTGCTTTATGTCACTGGTATTTAGCATGATACGTGACAATCCCTGAAGAGTTCCTCCACCGATGCCAATACCGCCGATGTGCTTGATGTCGCTACCATTGCACATCACGAAACTGGTTCCCGTGCCCATTGACACGACGATGGCATGGTCGATGTGCGACTCGTAGCGAGCTCCCAGTGCGTCGGCAATGAACTCGTCACAGCGCGAGGTAGGCACGCCATATACGTCGTTCTTCACATAGGCAGCACCAACGCCCGTGAGCATGACGTGCTCCACATCGTTCAGTTCGATATCGTTGTCGTGAAGATATTTTCCAAAGGCACCATAGAGCGAGGTGATGGGGTCTACAGCACTAATGCGAATGGGTGCCGACGGCTTGTTGTCGATCAGTCCCACTATTTTCGTAGTTGATATTCCTACGTCTATACCGATTATCATACCCATTATAGTCTGGTAGAAAAGTTTCGCGCAAAGTTAACCATAATTATTCGTTCAGCCAAATTTTATAGCATTTTTTAGCAACTATCTCTCATTATTCGTCCTTTGAATGAAAGAAAACACCCTGTTGCTCTGTTGGCAAAGAGGCTGTTTTTCTGGAAAAGTACCAATTAAATTTGTTTTTTCGCCCGCTTATTCGTACCTTTGCACCCACTTTATACTAATTATTAAACTAATACGAACGGGAACATGAAAAAGAGTCTATTCTCCAGGGCATTGCTGACAATGGTGATGTCGGTGGGGACTATGTTTGCACATGCGCAGTCGTCATCTGCCGTGGTCACCACGATGGATCGGGGCGATCTGCGTCCGCTGCAGGAGTCACCACAGCAACCGCAACAAATGTTGAACATGAAACGCCGGCTAGTGGAACAGAAGCAGGTGAGACGGGTAGCAGACGACTACAAGATGCCGGCACAGATCTATGGCCTGCTGGTATATAGCCGTACGTGGCCCAATGGCAGCGGAACAGGAAAGTTTGGCGTATATACCTTCACAGCCGACAATCCGAACGGCATACAGGCGGTGGTGAAAAACGACGATATGGCGGCTAGTGGTGGCGCTATCTATGCGAATGGTCGATATCATATCCTGAATTACGAGTCGCTATGGGGAACCATTATCCTGAGCTATGACTATCTGCAATATTCCACCCAGTACTGGGATCTCTTGCAGCATGTTCATCAGGACGACGTGACGAGACTGATGTCTGTAGCTGGCGTCTACGACCCAACGACGGAGAACTACTACGCCATTATGTATACTGACGACATGCAGCATCAGGTGTTTGGCACCCTTGACTATGCACAGAACTCACGACAGGTCATTCGCCAGTTGCCTGATACGGAGAATGTCTGTGCTATGGCCGTCAGCAACGATGGTACGCTGTATGCCATACGCTTCGATGGTCAGCTGGTGAAGGTCAACAAGGCCAACGGCCGCCATACCGTGGTGGGGGCGACGGGAATCACGCCAAAGTATCTGCAGAGTGCTGCCATCGACCCTCGTACAGACCGCATGTTCTGGGCTGCCTGCTCGGATGAAGATCCAGTTGGACTTTACGAAGTGAACCTCGAGACTGGTGAGGCACTCCTGATACAGACCTTCCGCAACAGCGAGGAGCTGGTAGGACTGTATATACCCATGCCTGAGGTGGCAGAAGACGCACCAGCACAGCCGCAGACTATCACAGCCAGTTTCAGTAACGACGAGCTGACAGGAACCGTCAACTTCCGTTTGCCCAGAACGACCTATGCTGGCGACGACATCACTGAGACTACTCTGGGATATCGCGTCTATGTCGATAGTGTCCTGGTGGCAGATGGCAGTGCCGAGCCAGGAGCACTGGTGAAGCCTGAGGTGACGGTGAGCCAGAGCAAGACCTACCGCTTTGAAGCCTGTGCCTACAACAACGCAGGGGAGGGACCAAAACTGCATATCGACAAGTTTGTGGGTAAGGATCAGCCAAAGGCTCCTACGAATATCAAACTGGTAAAGACCACTGAAGAACGACAGTTGAAGCTGACGTGGAATGCTCCCTCTACTCAGGGCGTCAACAAAGGATATGTCGACAGGGAGCAGCTCAGCTATACCGTGGTGCGCATGCCCGATAGTGTCGTGGTGGCAGAGAGAACGACAGAGCGGACGTTTACTGAGACCATAGAGACGGAAGCACTGAAGAACTATTACTACACTGTGACAGCCTATAATGGTGACATACAAGGACTGCCAGGCGAGTCCAACCGCATCATACTGGGTAGTGTCGTGGAGCCACCATATACAGAGGACTTTGAAGACCTGACGGTGGTACCCAACATGTATACTTTCATCGATGCCAACCACGACGGCAACACCTGGCGGGGAGGCTTCTGGAATGGTACCCAGAATAGCGATGTCTATTATCAGTACAACGAAAACGGCACCTCGCCTGCTGATGACTGGGTCGTCACCCCGCCTGTTCATCTGAAAGCCAACCGCTTCTATGCCATCTCATTCGACGTGAACGGCAGTTACTTCGGATATGAGAAGGTTTCGGCATGGATGGGCGACGACAAGACAGTGGCTGCCATGACTACCGAGCTGATGCCTACCACTAACGTCGACTGGATAGAACAGCGACGATTCTGCCGTATCGTCAATAGCGATGCTGACGGCACACGCTACTTTGGATTCCATGCTCAGAGTGATGCCGACCAGGGAGTGCTGGAACTGGATAATATCAGCATCGAGGAACGTGGTGTCTATGAGGCTCCTGACACGGTGACAGCCTTCTCTGTCACGCCTGGACGCAACGGTACTACCAATGCCGTCATAGCATTTAAGGCACCAACGACTGACTTCTATGGCAATGCCATCAGCGAGATAGAGAAGATCGTAGTACTGCGGAATGGACAGCAGACACAGCTCATCGAGCACCCAGAGCCGGGCAGCGAACACTCGTTCAGGGAGACAAGCCTGACGAAGGGCATGAACACCTGGGAGATCTATACCTATAACGGCCACGGCTGCGGCATACCCGCAACATGCAGTGTATGGATAGGCGAGGATATACCCACAGAACCCGAAGACCTGACTCTGACCATGGTCGGCAATACAGCACGACTGGCATGGAGGGCACCCAAGACGGGCATCCACGGGGGATATATCAATACGGCAGGGCTGACCTACAACATCGAGGACATGAACTCCTATATCAAGGGCGACCATCGTGCGGGTACTACCTTCTCGGAAAACAGAGGCACAAAGCAGGAGTTCCTCAACTACAGGGTGTCGGCACAAAGCTCGACTGGAGGTGGCAACTATGCCTATTCCAACACGGTCATCAGCGGCACACCCTATAAGCTGCCGTTCAGCGAATCGTTTGCAGGGGCAACGACACAGCAACTGTGGAGCCAGCAGAACACAGGAGGACAGATAGGACTGACCACAAGCATCTCGGCAGATGGAGACCAGGGAGCAGCACTCTTCAAACCTGCATACAATGGCGATGTGGGCATGATCACATCGGGCAAGATCAAGGTGAGCACAGCACTGCATCCTATCCTCGAGTGCTACTACTATGCCGTGCCTCAGCAGCAGACATCACTCACCATTGCCGTGGTGCCCGATGGCGACAGCGAGCAGTTGCAGGCACTGAAGACCATCGACTATACTTCTTTGCAGGGAACGGAAGGATGGAGGAAGGTGACGGTGAGCCTCGAGGACTATCTGGCTACTCAGCATATCCTACTGTCGTTCATCGGAAGGGCTACGGGCAGCAGGGTTGGCGACGTCGCCTTCGATGCCATCGTGGTCAGAGAACAGGACGACATCGACCTGGCGGTGGCTAGTGTCAAGGTGCCTTCGATGGTCGAGGCCGGCACCAGGACACAGGCCGTTGCTACTATATATAATAATGGTAGACTGGTAGCGGACAACTATAAGGTATGCCTGTCCAGAAACGGAGAGCAGATAGCAGAAACGGAAGGAAAGCAGCTGGCGGCAGGGACGTCTCGCGACTTCACGTTCGACATTCAGACACAGGTGGTAGACAGTCAGGAGACAAACGTCGAGGTGAGCGTGGTAGCCAATGGCGATGGGAACACTGCCAACGATAAGATGTCGGCTTGCCTGTCGCTCGACATGCCACTCTTTCCCGTGCCTACAGCAGCCATAGGAACAGAGAAGGATGGCGAGCTCAACATTACATGGACGGCTCCTGATCTGACACCACGCAACATCTTTACTACGGATGACTTCGAGCGCTATCAGCCATTTATCATCGATGGGGTAGGGCGATGGACCATGCTCGACTCTGATGGCGAACAGACGCTGGCCATGCAGACTGGAGCAGACAATACCATCATTTACGATCATGTGGGCGAGCCCATGGCATTCCAGGTGTTCAATGCTGACAAGGCAGGATTGCAGAATGTGACTGCCCTACAGGCTCATTCCGGCGAGCAGATGCTGATCAATATCCTTGAAGCCAACAATGTGATGGCTGACGACTGGCTCATCTCTCCAATCTTGCCAGCTACCGAGCAGACCATCAGCTTCTGGGTGAGAAGCATGGACGACAACAGCATAGAGACGTTTTCGGTGATGGCATCACAGACGGATAGCCACTATAACAGCTTCTCGCCAGTAGAGACTAACGTCACGAAGGCACCTGCAGCATGGACGAAGGTCTCTGCAATGCTGCCTGAAGGCACGACATATTTCGCCATCAGGGTACACAACAGGCAGAAGTTCATGGTCATGGTCGACGATATCGAGTATGCACCCATGAATACGGCAGGACTGATATTGCTTGGATATAATGTCTATCTGGCAGGAGAACGACTGAATGATGTGCCGCTCACCAACCTGAGCTATATTGTGCCATGGTTTGGAGAGGCCGACTATCGCATCACGGCCGTCTACCAGCAGGGAGAGTCGGCACCTAGCCTGCCCGTCAGCTTTGCTGATGGCATCACCACTATCAACAACCAGTCAGGGCAACCAAATCGTACGGTCTATGACTTGCAAGGCAGACGTGTCAGCCAGAGGAAGACACAGCCTGGTGTCTACATCGTCAATGATCGGAAAGTTGTGGTTAAGTAATCAGAAATAAAGCCGGTAAGTCAAGAGCTACCGGCTTTATTGCTTTTCAGAAGTTCGGAAGATTCCGAAAGTATCCGAAATGGCAAAAATCCCCAAATGATTTTTTACTATGCAAGGAACATCGCGGGGAAATCCGAGACATCGAAATAACGCGAAGAGGACGAACTTTCTTTTACTATGCAAGGAACATTGCGTGGAAATCCGAGAAAAGTCAAAAAGCCCGAAAGAACCATGCGTGTATGTACCTTGGGTGATACTGGCCGCGGTGGCCTCAACCGGCTGGCATTTTGTCGTTTGCCGTTCTGTACGTTGCTGCTTGCAGCAACCTCCGCTGCCCATACTCCGGTGCTCCTCCTCCGGATGGCACTCCCCTCCCCTTAATGGGATGAGGAGTGGCTGCGCGATGACCGCTATTGGTGGCTGCGCGATGTTGTCCGCAAGACCTCACCCCGCATGGCTTTAACCGCATGGCCTCAGCCGGATGGCTGTGAATGGGCTTCCAACGAGGTTTCCACCGTGTTCCCTGGCTTTTGGCCTCCGGCTCCGATGCCCTGCAGTGCATCAGAGCCTTGGGTCAGTGGCTAGTTCATGTCGCCGTTCTCCCCGGGGTCGGTGGGGTCGCTGCCGCTGCCACCGGATTCTCCGGAATTTCCGGAATTTCCGGATTCTCCGGATTCTCCGCTGGTGCTCTCTGCCTCGTTGTCCTCCACGTCGCCCTCGTCGGCCGAGGTGACCCTCTTCACCCCCTCGCCATTGCGGTCGTAGCAGGTGATCTCGATGCTGGTGTTGGCCAGCTCATCCTTCAGGTCCACTGCGGGAGTGAAGATGATGCGACGGCTCTTGATCAGGGCGGTCTTCACCTCGTTGACGTCAGTCACACTCGATGCACGCAGTCCGAAGCGCATGGTTCCCAGTCCAGGGAGGGCGACACTGTGGCCTTCAGT
>JAIKWS010000125.1 GCA_024684515.1 Prevotella sp. | reverse complement strand
AGGCTACGCGATGTCCTTCACTCGTGGCTAGCGCACGGCTGGCTAAAGCGATATCTGCCAGTGAGCTTCATGCCAATGGTCATGATAAAAGTCTATTTTTTTCATCAAGTATCAATCTTCAACCGCACAGGTCGTAGTTTTTTCCTCTTTTTGTTTGTAAATTTGGAAATTATCAGTAACTTTGCGGTCAATTATGATAAAAACAGTGCATCTGACCGAGACCGACTCTACCAACAGCTGGCTGAAAGCAAACGGCAGCGACAGCGATATGGTGGTATGGGCGGACTTCCAGACAGCAGGACGGGGATGCGGAGAGAACACGTGGGAGAGCGAGGACGGCAAGAACCTGCTCTTCTCCATGCTCTATCACCCGCACGAGATGCCTGCTTCCGAACAGTTCATTATATCCATGGCCAATGCCCTGGCACTCCGCGATGCCCTCAGCCACTATAGCGATGACATCACCATCAAATGGCCCAATGATATCTACTGGCGGGACAAGAAAATCTGCGGTACGCTGATAGAGACATCGCTGCAGGGAGGGCTTATCAAGCACTGCATCATCGGTACAGGACTGAATGTCAACCAGCCGGTATTCCGCAGCAACGCCCCCAACCCAGTGTCACTCTGTCACATCCTGGGACGGGAAGTCAGTCGCGAAGAGGTGATGGAGCATGTCCTAGCATGCACAGAGCAACAGCTGGAACGGCTGGCACATGGGGACTGGGAGGCTATACGCAACGGCTATCGCCAGCATCTGTACCGTCAGGGGGAGAGTCATGACTTTCTGATGGAGGGACGACGAGTGACATGCAGGCTCATAGGCGTGACTGACGACGGGCACCTGCAGCTGTTGCCAGAGGGCATGGAGGAGGAACAGCCACGGCTCTTTGCATTCAAAGAAGTTTCATTTATTATCTAACAACAAATAACTATGGCACGATTCAAAAGAATTCTACTCAAGCTATCCGGCGAGAGCCTGATGGGAAAGCAGGGCTACGGCATAGACCCTGAGCGGCTGGGCGACTATGCCCGCCAGATCAAAGACGTTCACGACCTAGGCGTACAGATAGGCATCGTCATCGGTGGTGGAAATATTTTCCGTGGACTCAGTGGCAGTCAGAAAGGTTTCGACCGCGTGAAAGGTGACCAGATGGGCATGTGTGCAACAGTCATCAATTCACTAGCCCTCAGCTCAGCCCTCGATGCCGCTGGCGTGAAGAACAAGGTGCTGACCGCCATCCGCATGGAGCCCATTGGCGAGTTCTATTCGAAGTGGAAGGCCATCGAGGCTATGGAACAGGGGATGGTATGCATCTTCTCCGCCGGCACAGGATCGCCCTATTTCACTACCGACACCGGCTCGTCGCTACGTGGTGTCGAGATCGAGGCAGACGCCATGCTGAAGGGTACACGTGTGGACGGCATCTATACTGCTGATCCCGAGAAGGACCCCACCGCCACGAAGTTTGATGACATCAGCTATAAGGAAGTGCTCAGCCGTGGGCTGAAAGTGATGGATCTGTCAGCTATCTGCATGTGCCAGGACAACAACCTGCCCATCTATGTGTTCAATATGGACGTGGTGGGCAATCTGATGAAGGTGATGCAGGGCGAAGAGATCGGAACACTGGTGCACCCATAGACGGGAGATGTTGCAGGGCAAAACCCTGCAACCACGGACGGAAAGATGCAGGGGCAAACCCTGCATCACAGGAAAACTGCTGCAGGGGATAGGCCCTGCAGCACAGACAGGCATCTGCGGGGGGAAACCTGCAGCACAATCTGCAGGGGGAAACCCTGCAGCACAGGAAAAATGCTGCAGGGGATAGGCCCCGCAGCAGTTATAGCTCTTCCTCCTGGAAATCGAGGTCAGCCTCTGCAATCAGCTGCACTTCGCGCACATCCAGTCTGGGCTGTCCTTCCTGCTCAGCCAGGCTGCACACATAGCTGGCCACAGCCTCCATATCGACATCCACCTCCTCAGCAGTGCTCTCCAGGATGCCACTCTCGTAATAGTAGCTGGCAATAGCATCCAGCACCCACGAGAGTAGCCCGTCGTCATATTTGCTGACTACATCTGCAGGCATCTGCTGCCGTATGAACGCCACCTCCTTGCGCTTCTCCTGTTCGTCGAGGAGGATCTCTTCGTCAATACTCATTTAAGCAGAGCCTCAAATTTCTCCTCAAACTTCTGCTTCGAGACAGCTCCGACGATTTTGTCCACCACCCCACCATTCTTGATGAAGACAACGGTAGGTATGTTGCGGATGTTAAACTCAGCAGCCATATCCTCGCATTCCTCCACATCGCATTTGCCTACCACAATCTGTCCGTCATACTTTTCAGCCATTTCGGACATGATAGGAGCCACCATGCGGCAGGGTCCGCACCATGTAGCCCAGAAATCAATGACCAGGGGCAGCTGTCCTTTCTTCAGGGTCTCAAAATTCTCACTTGTAACTGTTACTTCCATTGTCTTACGTTTGTTTATGAGTTAATACTATCGTTCCTTTCTTATTATAGGTAGAGCAAAAACCGTGCCATGCATCATCATCCCGAGCCGGCACGAGCTAGTTGATCTTATAGTCCAGAGCTTTTGTTCGCTGTATATAGTCGATGAGATGATGTTTCACATCCACGAATTTGGTCTTTGAGTGGAGTAGGACATAGTTCTTGCCTGCTGTATCCCGCAACTGGAAGAACAGCTTTGTCTTGCCGGGATGCTCGTCAATCAGCTCGCTCAGCTCAGCCACCACGCTATCGTCTAGCATATCGCTGTTCATGGTTATCGTGATGCTCTCGATGGCCTTATCCTTCACGGTCTGCAGATAGTCCACTTTCTGTACCTTCATCTCCATGATATTGCTATCGCGGAAGCGTGGTTGCATCTTTGCCGTGATATAGACGCTAGCCCCTTCGGTGAACATACCGTTCAGTCGTCCCCACTCCTGTCCGAAGAGAGCCAGCTCTCCCGACCCCTCAAAATCCTCGATGGTCACGAATCCACATGGCTCCCCCCGTTTGGTGAACTTTGCCCTGACGGCGGTTACTATTCCGCCCAGCATCACGTCTGTACGGTCGCTAAGCTGCTGTACGTCACCCAGTTCTGCACATTTCGTATTGCACAGTTTCTCAAGGATGATGCGATACTCATCGAGTGGATGAGCCGAGAGATAGATGCCCACCAGGTCACGTTCCTTGTTGAGCCGTTCGATATCGCTCCAGCGAATATCAGTCTTCGGTATGGGGGGAGTAGCAATCTCCACGCTATCGAATCCCCCGAAGAGCGATGTCTGTGCCTCGCTCTTGGCCTGCTGGTACATCTGTCCGTAGCGCACGAGTGTATCGAGGAATACCTCCCCCTTGCTGTTTTCTGCGAAGAATGCCTCCCGTCGTATGCCAAAGCCGTCGAAGCCACCACTCAGTGCAAGGCTTTCGAAAGCCCTGCGGTTGACATTGTTCAGGCTCACCCGCTGTGTGAAATCGAAGATATCCTTATACGGTCCGTTCTGGTTTCGCTCATCGATGATAGCCTGTGCCGCAGCATCGCCCATGCCCTTGATGGCAGCCAGTCCGAATCGTATCTCCCCCTTCTTGTTCACACCGAATTTCAGGTACGACTCGTTGACATCCGGTCCCAGCGTGGCGATGCCCATCTGTTTGCATTCATCCATCAGTTTGGTGATTTCCGATATCTGATCACGACGTCGGGTCATGATGGCAGCCATATACTCAGCAGGATAGTTAGCCTTCAGGTATGCCGTCTGATAGGCCACCCACGAATAGCATGCTGCATGCGACTTGTTGAAGGCATAGGAAGCGAAAGCCTCCCAGTCTGCCCATATCTTCTCGAGCACCTTCGGGTCGTGTCCGTTCTTCTTTCCCCCCTCGATGAACTTGGGTTTCATGGCATCAACGATATCCTTTTTCTTCTTACCCATAGCCTTACGCAGTGCATCGCTCTCGCCACGGGTGAAGTCAGCCAGCAGACGGCTGAGCAACATCACCTGCTCCTGATAGACGGTGATGCCATAGGTATCCTTCAGGTATTTCTCCATGATGGGGATATCGTAGGTGATAGGTGCCAGTCCGTTCTTACGTTTGATGAAGTCGGGTATATAGCCCATAGGTCCTGGTCGATAGAGGGCATTCATGGCTATGAGGTCCTCGAACACCGTTGGCTTGAGCTCCCGCAGGTATTTCTGCATGCCTGCTGACTCGAACTGGAAGGTTCCGATGGTACGTCCCTGCTGGTACAGCTCATAGGTCTTGGGATCGTCGATGGGTATGGTGTCTAGATCGATATCAACCCCTCGCATCAGCTTGATATTGGCACAGGCCTCTTTCAGCTCCGACAGCGTCTTCAGTCCCAGGAAGTCCATCTTGATGAGTCCCGTAGACTCGATGACATGTCCGTCGTACTGTGTGCAGTTGGTCTTGGTATCCTTGAAATCAGGGTCGTCAGCAGTAGACACGGGCACCCAGTCGCTGATAGGGTCGCGACAGATGATGAATCCACAGGCATGAATACCCGTTCCACGTACGGTTCCCTCCAGCATCTTGGCATATTTGATGGTATTGGAGAGGACAGGATCGTTGGATGCCTCAGCCTCTCTCAGTTCCGGCACAGCCTTGATGGCATTGGCGAGGTTCATCTTCGGAGTCTTGCCGTCCACCTCGGGCAGACGGTCGGGGATGGCCTTACAGAGGGCATTCGAGATGGCCAGTGGCAGTTTCTCCACACGTGCCACATCCTTGATAGAGTTTTTCGTGGCCATCGATGCATAGGTAATGATATGTGCACAGTTCTCATGCCCATACTTGTCCTCCACCCATTTCAGCACCCTTCCTCGTCCGTCGTCGTCAAAGTCGGTATCGATATCCGGCAACGAGATACGGTCTGGATTCAGGAATCGCTCGAACAGCAGGTCGTACTTCAAGGGGTCTATCTTCGTGATACCCAGGCAGTAGGCCACCACCGATCCAGCAGCAGAGCCACGTCCTGGTCCTACCATCACATCCAGTTCGTCGCGGGCAGAATTGATGAAGTCCTGCACAATGAGGAAGTAGCCTGGGAAGCCCATTGTCTTCATGACATGCAGTTCGAACTTGATACGGTCCAGGACATCCTTTCCCTTTCCTTCCGTAGGTGCTATGTCCGTATCCACCTCCGGATAGCGCTTCCTGGCTCCGGCATAGGCCAGTTTTGCCAGATAGTCAGCCTCGAACTTGATGCGGTATATCTTGTCGTACCCACCTAGCTTGGCAATCTTCTTTGCTCCCTCTTCCGGCGACAGCTGGTTCTCGCCATTCTCGTCGGTGGTGAACTCGCGATAGAGGTCCTCCTCCGAGAATTTCTGCCGCCATTCCTCTTCCGTACCAAACTCCTTGGGTATGGGGAAGAAGGGCATGATAGGGTCGTGGTCAAGACTATATATCTCCACCTTGTCCAGGATCTCGAGTGTGTTGCTCAGCGCCTCTGGCACATCGCTGAATATCTCGTTCATCTCAGCCTTGGTCTTGAACCACTCCTGCTTCGAATACAGCATGCGGTCGGGGTCGTCCAGGTCCTTTCCCGTAGACAGGCACAGCAGATGGTCGTGAGCCTCCGCATTCTCCTTATCCACGAAGTGCACATCGTTGGTACAGATGAGTTTGATGCCATACTCGCGAGCCATTTCGATGAGCACCTTGTTGGCCTGCTGCTGCAAGGGGAAGGACTCGCGGTTGGCCCGTATGGTAGGATCGGTGACCTCATGTCGCTGCAGCTCCAGGTAGTAATCATCGCCAAAGAGGTGATGATACCATTCTACCGCCTCGCGTGCACCCTCGATGTCGCCATTGAGGATTTTCCTGGGCACCTCACCAGCGATGCATGCTGAGCACACGATAAGTCCCTCGTGATAGCGCTCCAGGTCCTCACGGTCGGTACGCGGACGCATGTAGTAGCCGTCCACCCACGAGTTGCTCACCAGCTTGATCAGGTTCTTGTAGCCCTGGTAGTTCTTGGCCAGCACAATCAGATGGTAGCCGCTCTGGTCCTCCTTGCCTCTCCGCAGCAGTTTAGAACCATGCTTCGACACGTACATCTCGCAACCGAAGATAGGCTTGAAAGGTTCCTCGCCATTCTTCTTCCGCTTTGAGTTGACAGCCATGACGATATCGTGGAACTCCTTGATACCGAACATATTACCATGATCGGTAATGGCCATTCCCCGCATACCGTCATTGATGGCTTTGTCAACAAGATTCTTGATCTTCGACTGACCGTCGAGGATGCTAAAATAAGTATGTACGTGCAGATGTATGAAATCTTCCATGATGTTGGTAGGTAGCTCTTTGGTTTTGACTGCAAAGATAACACTTTTCTTTGGATTGCGCAAAAAATGCAGCATTTTTTTATCCAGACATCTGAACACTCCTCATCCAAGAACATGAAAAGCAAGAAGGTCCTTCCCAGGAAGCACGAACGGAACGGATCACTACAAATCCCGGTGCCACAACCCCCTGCCATATTTTTCCCTCACCAGGGAATTATTTTTTCCTAACTAGGAAAATAATTTTCCCTCACCTGGGAATCATTTCTGTTCGTTGTGCGAGAATCATTTTCTGCTACAGATTTACTAACAAAAAGTAGGAGAACACACATTATTTATACCATTTTTCCCCCATAAGATGAAAGAAAGTTGCAAAAAGTTTGTCAATTGAGAAAAAAGTATTACCTTTGCACAGAATTAGCGATAGCTACCAAGATTACATCATGGGAAAAAGAATTAAGAAGCTAAAAAAGATAAGAGTTCACCGTGAAGGCACCAACCAACTGCTGTATAGCATGTTTGCCATTGTGGCCATAGCAGTGATACTCTGGCGCTCGTTCGACTCATGGATTCCATTTGCCGTCTTTGTGCTGGTGTTTGGTGTAACCTGGCTTCTGGTGCTGAATTTCTACCGCTGTCCAATCCGCTACTTCACTGGCGATACGGAGAAAGTGGTGGTGGCCCCTGCTGACGGCAAGATAGTGGTGATTGAGGAAGTGGATGAGAATGACTATTTCCACGACCGGCGGCTGATGATCAGCATCTTCATGAGTCCGCTGAACGTGCATGCCAACTGGTTTCCCGTCGACGGCAACGTGAAGTTCGTACGCCATTTCAACGGCAATTTCCACAAGGCATGGCTGCCCAAGGCCAGTGAGGAGAACGAGCATGCTGACACGATGAT
Source organism: Prevotella sp. (assembly GCA_024684515.1). Lineage (GTDB taxonomy): Bacteria > Bacteroidota > Bacteroidia > Bacteroidales > Bacteroidaceae > Prevotella. The sequence continues at coordinate 16,540 of JAIKWS010000125.1, read as the reverse complement.
TGAGACCCCCGACGGTCAGGAGGTGCTGGTGCGACAGATTGCCGGAGCCATGGCCCGTCGTATCGTCACCTATGCCAAGGACCTGGAAGAGTGTTATATCGATGAGCATCTGGGCTTCATCAAGCTGGGATCGCGAGTCGACGTCTATCTGCCCATAGGCTCTACCCCCTGTGTCAAGATGGGCCAGTCGACCACTGGCGACCTCACCGTGATAGCCCGACTGCCCTGACAGCAAGAATATCTCAGATACAAACCTTAAACCGCAAATCTCTTGAAAAAACAACTACCCAACGCCATCACCTGTTGCAACCTGATGTCAGGCTGCTTTGCCACTATCTATGCGGTCATGGGCTACTTCGACATTGCCCTGCTAGGCATCATCGCTGGTGCAGTATTCGATTTCTTTGATGGCATGGTAGCCCGTTTGCTTCATGTCTCCTCGCCCATAGGAAAAGAGCTGGACTCGCTGGCTGATGTCGTCACCTTTGGCGTGGCCCCTTCGGTGATGCTCTGCATGTGGGTAGGCACCATGATCACCAGTCACCGGCTACCACTGTTCATGGTCTTCCTGCCCCTGATCATGGCAGCCTTCTCAGCCCTGCGACTGGCGAAGTTCAACCTCGACGAGCGTCAGACGATGGGATTCATCGGTCTGCCCACACCTGCCAATGCCCTGTTCTGGGCATCGCTGGTGTCAGAATGGGGCAGCAAGCTGAGTGGCTTCGAGCCCATCCTCCCCATCACCCTGGTGATGATGCTGCTGAGCTGCTACCTGCTGGTGAGCGAGATACCGATGTTCGCCCTGAAATTCAAGACATGGGGCTGGAAGGGCAACGAGGTGAAATGGATATTCCTGGTGAGCTGTGTGCCCCTGGTCATCATCTTCGGTCTGGGATCGCTAGCCATCATCGTAGCATGGTACCTCATACTGGCCATTGTAGCCGGCAAGTATGCCAATGGGGAGAAAACGAAAGAAAACGCCTAACCCCGATAGCCTATGCAATTCTTCCTGTCACTCATCGGATTCCTCTTCCTGCTATTCACCGCCGGCATGTTCTACGTGGTCTGGAAGGTGAGGAAACGCATGAAGGAATTCCGCGATGCCATGCAGGACAATATGAACGACGAGGCCTTCCAGCGAATGGCTGACAAGAACTACTATCGCAAGAAACGGAACAAGGTAGAGTTTGACGAAGACTATTTCAAAGGCAACCCCAACGGCAGCGAGGGCAGCCAGAAGAAAAAACAGTCAAGGCATAGTCGACGTACCTATACAGCCAGTGGCGTGACCATCATCGACGACAGAGGACCAGAGGCAGACCAGAAAATCTTCGCTCAGGACGAAGGCGAATATGTAGACTTCAAGGAAGAGTAAGCCTTCCACTGACGAGCGATGGCTTACGAAGAAAGCGACAGTCGCCCTACCCCATGAGCAGCCTATACATTATTTATATATAGGGGAGTGCAAAAAAAAGGAACAAGCCCCCTGGAACTGCTGTCACTGGAGAGATATCGATAAAAAATGTAAAGAACAGCCCCCAATAGATAATTATGCCTAAAAAACTGACGGCCTTTTAGAAATATTTACTAACTTTGCACACATCATAACAAACCATAACACATACTATCAACTATGCTAAGACAGAAAATAGCATTAGCCGCATGCCTACTCATAGGTTCGATGCAGGCTGAAGCACAGGTATCCTTTGGAGAAGCCCAGTTGCTGGACAATGGATGGCGATTCCTGCTGGTTGACTCAGCACGGAACGTCGTAGAGTCGAACACGATGAAAGATGCCGCCTTTGATGATAGTCGCTGGCGTCGCATCACCCTGCCCCACGACTGGGGTGTGGAGCTCCCGATGTCGCCTGACGAGGGCTCCTGCCAGGGTTATCTGCCTGGCGGCATTGGCTGGTACAGACTGCTGCTGCCACCTATCTCCCAAGATGCAGAAGCATGTACCTTCATCTATTTCGAAGGTGCCTATAATCACTCGAAGGTGTACCTGAACGGACAGCTACTGGGCAGCAGGCCCAGCGGCTTCAGCTCGTTTCTATATAATATGACCCCCTATCTGAACGAAGACGGACAGAACGTGCTGGCAGTACGGGTGGACCACAGCCAGGATGCTGACTCCCGCTGGTACACCGGATCGGGCATCAACCGCCATGTATGGCTGGTCAAGGCTCCTGCCGTGCACCTGGCACAGTGGGGAACGGCCTACCGGCTGAAGCAGATCAACGACAGACGGGCTGTGGTGGACGTTGACATAGAAACCACTGACGAACGACAGACGAAGACAGCCCTCAAGCAGAAAGTCACCCTGGAACTGACTGATGCTGAGGGACATATCGTCGTCAAGACAGCTACCACCATTGGAGCACAGGAGAAGAAAACAGTAAGCCTCAGCATCAGCCAGCCACAACGGTGGACACTCGAACAGCCCTATCTCTACACCCTCACCACCCGCCTGCAGAATGGCGACAGGAGTAGCGTGAAGGTCGGACTGCGCACCCTGGAGTTCTCTGCTGACCACGGCTTTGCCCTGAATGGAGAGTGGATGAAGATCAAAGGTGTCTGTGTACACGACGATGCCGGTGTGCTAGGCACTGCCGTTCCTGCAGAGGTATGGCGACGTCGCATCAGGGAGCTGAAATCCCTGGGTGCCAATGCCATCCGCCTGAGTCATAACCCCCATGCACCAGAGCTCTATGACATCTGTGATGAAGAAGGCATGCTGGTGATGGACGAGGCAAGTGACGAATGGGAATTCCCCAAGCGCAAATGGCTGAAGGGATGGAACCAGGGCCGTCCGGGCTATGAGGGCACCTACACCTATTTCAAGGAATGGATAGACCGCGACGTGGCAGATATGGTACGTCGCGACCGCTGCCACCCCAGCATCTTCCTCTGGAGCATCGGTAACGAGGTAGACTATCCCAACGACCCCTATACGCATCCCATCCTCGATGGCGGCAGTACAGAATTCACACAGCCCATGTATGGCGGCTATAAACCAGACCAGCCAAATGCCGAACGCATAGGCGTGATAGCACAACGACTGGCAGGCATCGTGAAGAGCATTGACGATTCGAGACCTACGACAGGCGCACTGGCAGGAGTGGTGATGTCGAACCAGACTGCCTATCCACAGGCTGTTGACGTGGTAGGATACAACTACACAGAGAGCAGATACGACACCGACCACAAACAATATCCACAGCGTATCATCTACGGTTCGGAAAACCGTCATGACCTGAACGCATGGAAGGCCGTTCGCGACAAGGAGCATATCTTCGGACAGTTCCTCTGGACAGGTATCGACTACCTGGGTGAGAGCGGTGCCTGGCCCGCCCGTGGCAGCAGTGCCGGTCTGCTGGACCTGGCAGGATACAGAAAGCCCAACGGCTGGTACAGGGCAGCACTATGGTGCGAGAAGCCCGTCTGCTATATTGGCACACAGCCAGCGATGACGACAGGACGTCGCGGGGGACGAAGGGGACAGGGCAACAACGTACATTCCTATGCCCCAGACCTCTGGAACTATGAGAAAGGGCAGAAGGTACGGGTGATGTGCTACACCAACGAGCCAACAGCCACATTGCTGCTGAACGGACGGGAGCTGGATGTCACCTTCGAGCGTGACGAACAGACAGAGATCCTCTTCTGCGATGTCGACTACGAGCCTGGCACCCTGCGCTGTGAGACACAGCAGGGAGCCTCGTACGAACTGCATACCTTCGGAGCCCCAGCAGCATTGCGGCTGACCACCGATAGCCTGATGCATGTGTTCGTAGAAGTGGTAGACAAAGACGGCAACCTTGTAAAGACAGCAGACCAGCAGGTGACGCTGATGGTGAGAGGAGGCCGTCTGCTGGGCATGGAGAACGGTGACATCATGGACGCAACGGCAACAGGAAAGGCACGTAAGAACCAACTACGGGTGAACGGTGGCAGGCTAGTGGCCTTTGTAGCACCAGCAGAGGGAGAAACCGTGACCATCCACGCTTCAGCACCCTTCATAGAATCAGCAGAGATACAATTTTAATCTATAACAAACGATGTACAGACATCTTTTACTTTTTGCAGCATTACTGCTGGGCACCCTTTCCACCGATGCCCAACCCACAGGATGGGCTACAATAGACGGTGGAACAGATGGTGGACGAGGTGAGAATGCCATCGTGGTGACAACCTATCAAGAGCTGGTACACGCACTAGGCAAGCGCGACTCTACCTATCGCACCATCTACGTAAAAGGACATATCGATTTTCCAGGCATGCTACGGGTGAAAGATGTCAGCAACAAAAGTCTGATAGGCCTACCAGGGTCCGCACTGGTGAACGACCGCTATACACTCGACAAAGACTCAACAGGCATCCTCCGGCTAGACCGCTGTAAGAACATGATTCTCCAGAATATCACCTTCCTCGGTCCTGGTGCCTTCGACCGTGATGCCAATGACAATCTCTGCGTCTCACAGTCAAGCCATATATGGGTAGACCACTGTGACTTCCAGGATGGCATGGACGGCAATTTCGACTGCAACAGCGGTTCGGACCTGATCACCGTCTCGTACTGTCGCTTCCGCTATCTCAAGGCTCCCTGGCCAAAGCTGGCTGACGACACCAACGACGACCATAACAGTGACCATCGCTTCAGCAGTCTGTGGGGCAGCAGCGATCGTGAAGGGATGATTAGTGGCGGACGCCTGCGCACCACGTTCTACCGCTGCTGGTGGGACGATGGCTGCAGAGCACGCATGCCCTTCGTACGTTTTGGAAAGATGCATATGCTTAATTGTCTCTACAGCAGTAACGTGGCAAAGGTATACATACAGGCACGCTATCGTTCGAACGTATTCGTCGAGGCTTGTGCCTTCGTCAACAAGCCCAGGGACCTGAAACTCTTTGAGAAGCCCTCGTCGTCAAAGCCCACCTTCCAGGATTACAACCTGCGTTTCTGCAACTGCCTTGGTGCTGACGATCTGGAGCAACGACATGGCCAGGAGCCCTATTTCGAGCCCCCCTACCCCTACGAGGCAGGACCGGCCAGCGAGGTAGAGACGGTAGTACGTCAGTCAGCAGGAGCAACCCTGAGCATCGCAGAACCGTCACTATAAAGAGGAAATACCACTGCCACCATTTGTCTGTCAGCCACTTTTAGCCACAAATATTTGGGAATAAGAAAAAAAATGATTATCTTTGCAACGATATTCGTTAAAGAGAGAGGCTTATGCAACAAGTGAACAGTCACCTATCGAGACTCGTACACGACGTAGCCGCCAAACTGGGCAGTCGTGAGGCACTGATCTATAAAGATTTTGGCTCGCAGGAGTGGAAGTCCTATTCATGGAATGATTTTTCGAGAAACGTAAAACTCGTCTCCAATGCTATGCTCAACCTGGGCATTGGCGTTCAGGAGAACGTGGGTGTATTCTCGCAAAACACGGTGCAGTACCTCTTTACCGACTTTGGCGCCTGGGGCATACGGGCAGTCACCATCCCCTTCTACGCCACCAGTAGCGAACAGCAGATACAGTTCATCATCAACGATGCACAGATACGGTTCATCTTCGTAGGCGAACAGACGCAATATGACAAGGCCCGCAGGGTCTTTGCCACCTGTAGCTCACTAGAGCGCATCATCGTCTTCGACCCAGCAGTAAGCATTGCCGATGGCGACAGGACGTCCATGCATTTTGATGACTTCCTGAAGCTGGGCGAGGGCTTCCCACGTCAGAGCGAGGTGGACAGCCTGACCAAGCAGGCCTCGATGGACGACCTGGCCAACATCCTCTATACTAGTGGCACGACAGGCGACTCCAAAGGTGTGATGCTGACCTGCGGACAATATCATGCTGCCATGACTGCCAATCATCAGTGTGTGCCCGTCACAGACAAAGACCGTGTACTGAACTTCCTGCCTTTCACCCATATCTTCGAAAAAGGATGGAAGATCCTATGTATCACCATGGGAGCACGACTCATTGTCAACACCAATCCGCTGGAAGTGCAGCAGACCATGCGCCAGCAACATCCTACCTGCATGAGTGCCGTACCACGCTTCTGGGAAAAGGTCTACATGGGTGTCATGGAGAAAATAGACAGTGCAGGCAGCATGAAGCGTAAGCTGTTCAAACATGCACTGGAGGTGGGACGCAAGCATAACATCGAGTGCCTGTCGAATGGCAAACGACCCTCCCTAGCCCTGCATCTGGAATACGAAGCCCTGAACAAGACCGTCTTCTCGCTCGTGCGTAAGGAACTGGGGCTGGAGAATGCCCATTTCTTTCCTACCGCCGGCGCCACCGTGAGTCAGCATGTGGAGGAGTTTGTGCATGCCATCGGACTGAATATGATTGTAGGATATGGCCTCACCGAGTCGCTGGCCACAGTCAGCTGCGACCATCTTGGCGAGCCCTTTACCGTAGGTAGCGTGGGGCAACCCATCCAGGGCATCAGCATCCGCATCAGCGACGAGGGAGAGGTGCTACTCAAAGGTCCGACCATCACACCCGGCTACTATAAGCGCGATGAGCTCAACCGCCAGTCGTTCACTGAAGACGGCTATTTCCATACGGGTGACTCAGGCTACATGAAAAACGGAGAACTCTATCTGAAAGACCGTATCAAAGACCTCTTCAAGACATCCAACGGAAAATATATCGCCCCGCAGATGATCGAGTCGAAACTGCTGGTAGACAAATATATCGACCAGCTAGCCATCATTGCCGACCAGCGTAAGTTCGTATCAGCACTCATCATACCGGAATACCGGCTGCTGGAAGAATATGCCCGCAATCACAACATTCCCTTCAATGACCGGAAGGACCTGTGCCAGAACGCACAGATACACCAGATGCTGGCAGAACGCATCGACACCCTGCAACAGCAACTGGCGCAATACGAACAGGTGAAACGCTTCACGTTGCTTCCACAGGCCTTCTCACTAGAGCGGGGAGAGCTCACCAACACCCTGAAAATCAAGCGACGCGTGCTGAACGAAAACTACAAGAAGGAAATAGAGAAGATGTACGAGGACTAGCAGCCAGAGATACTCCTGAAGGCCCTTTTTCCACATTTCACAAATAATTAGTACATTTTCTTAACATTGTTTAATACAATGCGGGTGGACGACTGCCCGCTTTTTTGTACCTTTGCACCATGATTACACAAGACCAACTGAAAGATATAGTCGAACGTGCTGAAAAACTGAAGCACTACCTGCATATTGACGAGAAACAGGTGGAGCTGGAAGAAGAACAGCTGCGCACCCAGGCCCCCGACTTCTGGGAAGACCCTAAGAACGCTGAAGAGCAGATGAAAAAGGTGCGAGGCATCAAGCGCTGGATAGACGGTTACAACAATGTCCAGACACTGGCCGACGAGCTGCAGCTGGCATTCGATTTCTACAAGGAAGAGATGGTCACCGAAGAAGAAGTAGACCATGACTACAGTCAGGCTCTCAAAGCCATCGAGCAGCTGGAGCTCATGAACATGCTACGACAGAAGGAAGACCCCATGGACTGTGTACTGAAGATCAACAGTGGTGCTGGCGGCACGGAAGCACAAGACTGGGCACAGATGCTGATGCGCATGTACATGCGCTGGGCGGAGGCTCACGCCTATAAGGTGACGATTGCCAACCTCCTAGAGGGTGACGATGCGGGCATCAAGAGTGTCACCATGCAGATAGAGGGCGGCGAGTATGCCTATGGCTATCTCAAAAGCGAGAATGGCGTACACCGCCTGGTGCGCGTAAGTCCCTTCAATGCACAGGGCAAGCGCATGACCTCGTTTGCCAGCGTCTTCGTATCACCACTTGTTGACGACACCATCGAAGTATATGTCGATCCCGCAAAACTATCGTGGGATACCTTCCGAAGCAGTGGTGCAGGCGGACAGAATGTCAACAAGGTAGAGTCGGGAGTGAGACTGCGCTACTGGTATACCGATCCTGACACAGGCGAACAAGAGGAGATTCTCATTGAGAATACCGAGACACGAGACCAGCCTAAGAACAAGGAACGAGCCATGAAACTGCTGAAGAGCCAGCTCTACGACCGTGCCATGAAAAAAAGACTGGAGGCACAGGCCAAGATAGAGGCAGGTAAGAAAAAGATTGAATGGGGCAGCCAGATACGTAGCTATGTCTTTGACGACAAGCGAGTAAAAGACCACCGCACCAACTATCAGACCAGCGATGTGGACAGCGTCATGAACGGTAACCTGGATGGATTCATCAAAGCCTATCTGATGGAATTCCCTATCACAGACGAGCAATAAGTTAATCAATAAACTATAAACACTAAACCAAAATGGCACAGAAAAAAGAGAAAAAACTGAATGCTAAGCAGCAGGCTTATGCAAAGAAAGAAGAGGATAAGGGCAAGAAGGTGGTGGCCTGGATTATCGGAGCCTTCATCGTACTAGCCATATTCTACCTCATCTTCGTGGCAAGTAACTTCTAATCCCACCATCATGAGTGGAATGGAAATTGAGCGAAAGTTCCTGATAAAGGACCATAGCTTCAAACAACTGTCACACAGCCACAGCCATATCCTACAAGGATATATCTGCAGCGACCGGGGACGTACGATACGCGTCAGGCTCCGCGATGACAAGGCATTCCTGACCATCAAGGGTCCTTCTGCTGATGGTGGTCTGAGTCGTTATGAGTTCGAGCATCCCATTTCCCGTGATGAGGCAGAACACCTGTTGCTGCTCTGCGAGCCAGGCATCATAGACAAGACACGATACCTGGTTGAGTACGGGCAGCACACGTTCGAAGTGGATGAGTTTCATGGTGACAACGACGGTCTTGTGATGGCAGAAGTAGAGTTGAGTGCTCCCGATGAGCACTATGAGCGACCCGATTTCCTTGGCAAGGAGGTGACGGGTGACCGTCGCTACTACAATTCCCACCTGCGCCGCTATCCCTATTGCCAGTGGAAAGATGACATCTGAACAAAGGCCAGAGAGTAGTCCAAGCGAATCGGGCAAAGTAAGAAACTGGGCTGCGCTACCATGGTAGCACAGCCCAATTATTCTGTTTTCAAACTCTCGTTCTTATTTCAGAGCATCAGCCAGCTCAGCACCAGCCTTGAACTTGGCAACCTTCTTGGCAGCAATCTGAATCTTTGCCTTTGTAGAAGGATTGATTCCCTCACGAGCAGGACGCTCATTCACGCTGAATGTGCCGAAGCCAACCAGAGCCACCTTATCACCAGCTACCAGAGCCTCTTTTACTGCGCTAACAGCAGCATCAAGGGCTTTCTTAGCCTCAATCTTAGTGATACCTGCACCAGCTGCGATTTTCTCTACTAATTCTGTCTTGTTCATAATGTAAATGTTTAAAAATTAATGTTTATAAAGAGGTTTTAAGTGTCTCATATGAATATTTGGTTGCAAATATAAGTGAAAGTTTTCATAAAACAAACAAAAATCCGGAAAAAATCACTTTTTTCATAAAAAAATATTGCTTTTACCCTCTTTTTGTGCTGAAAACAAGATATTTTTCGTAATTTTGCGGCAAAATAACGCATTAATAGTTTTCAAACAACAAATCGGTTAATTATAGACAGAAAAGATGTTTCGTAACATACCTACTATCACAAAGAACCTGCTGCTCATCAACATTATTGCCTTTCTGGCAACACTTGTGCTGAGCCAGTTCAACCTACGGGAGTTTGGCAAGCTGCATTTCTTCATGGCCTCTGACTTCCATATTTATCAGCTCATCACCTATCAGTTCCTGCATGCTGACCTCACCCACATCTTCTTCAATATGTTTGCCCTTTGGATGTTCGGATGTGTCATTGAGCGTGTGTGGGGTCCACAGCGCTATCTGATTTACTACCTAGTATGCGGCATTGGTGCCGGTCTCTGCCAGGAGCTGGTACAGTACATTGAGTTTTCGTCATCCGGTCTGCAAGGTATCAGCCTCAGCGAGTTGATTCCTGTCCAGACAAGCAGTGGCACAGTGATGATGACCGTTGCTGACTATCTGAACGGCTGGGGTACTATAGGTGCGTCGGGTGCCGTCTACGGCATTCTGCTCGCCTTCGGTATGACATTCCCCAACGAGCGTATCTTCATTTTCCCCCTTCCAGTGCCCATCAAGGCCAAGTGGTTTATCATCATCTATGCTGCCATAGAGCTCTTCTCAGCCCTTGGTGCCAGTGGTGACAATGTGGCACATATGGCTCACCTTGGAGGCATGATCTTCGGTTTACTGCTCATCCTTTACTGGCGGCGACATCCTGGCAGTCTGAACATAGGCAACGGCCGGCAGTTCTTTGAGAACATGAAACGCAATTTCGAGGCTCGGAAGGGTTCGAAGTCTGCCTCCCAGCAACAGACGGATACCCGTCAGTCCGGCTATGGTCCTACCCGCGAGGACGACATGGAATACAATGCCCGCAAACAGCAACGTCAGGCTGAGATAGACGCTATCCTAGACAAGATCCGCAAGAGTGGCTACGACAGTCTGACCAAAGAAGAGAAGCAACGGCTGTTCGAGGCCAGTCGCGAACGATGAGGACATTCCGTCATCGCTGAAAGCTTCATAAAACTGCACGAGGATGGCCATCGTCAAGAGCATATTGCTGAACGTTTTCACTGGTGCCAGCGTTACGGTGACAGCACTGATGGTGGCAGTGGCCTACAGCGACCGGCTGCATCCTCTCGACTACCCACTCCTCTCATGCGTAGGAATGGCATTCCCGGTCTTCCTCGTAGCCAATCTCATCACGTTCATGCTATGGCTCATGGTCAAATGGCGCCGGGCATGGATTCCCGTAGTCGGCTTCATCCTCTCCCTGCCCGCTATACGTATCTATATACCACTGCACCTCCGTTCGGAGCCCCCCACAGGAAGCATCAAAATCCTGTCGTACAATGTTGCCTGCTACTCCATGAAGGAAATGGTCGACAAGCCTATTGATGATATCTACGACTATCTGAAGCGTCAGAATGCCGACATCGTATGCCTGCAGGAAGATGTGATAGTGAAAGTCGATTCAGCCACCGACCTTGCCAATCTCTATCCCTATAATGACACCATCCATCTGACCAAGCCCCCGTCGCTGACCATCAATGCCGTTGGCATCCACACCCGCTATCCTATCCTACGGAAAGAGCGCATCGACTACGAGTCGGTAGCCAATGGTTCTGCAGCCTTTTTCCTACAGATTGACGGTGACACCGTCATCATCATCAACAACCACCTGGAAAGCACTCACCTGTCGACCGACGATCGCCAGCGTTACAACGATATGATCCGTGGAGGTGTGAATAGTGACGACATGCCTGCTGAAACCAAGCATCTGATAGGTAAGCTGAGCACATCAATGGGCAAGCGCTCGAAACAAGCAGAGGCTGTTCATCGATATGTAAAGAGCCACAGCAACTATCCCATCATCCTCTGCGGTGATTTCAACGACACCCCTATCTCATACTGCCGTCGCACCATAGCAGAGGGGCTGACCGACTGTTATGTGGCTACAGGGCGAGGACTGGGCATCTCCTACAATCAGCAGGGTTTCTACTTCCGGATAGACCAGCTGATGAGCTCGTACCATTACAAGCCATACAACTGCTACGTAGACGACGAGATCAAAGCCAGTGACCATTATCCCGTCATCGGTTGGCTGAAGAAACAGTAGATGTAAAGAATTCAGAATTTATATTTTCAACCCATCCCATACCTTTCTCATCATGTTTTTCATTTGCTCCTACAGACAGCAACTATAGATCTTTTTCCCCATATTTTACGCCTTCAGGCCCCAATAAGTGCTTTTTTTGATGATATTCCCTAAAAAAAACACGAAAAAAGGCCAAAAATTTTTCTTAGTGTAAAAAAATCACTATATTTGCAGGTCAAATTGTGCAAATTAGACAACAAATAATATAAAAATCAAAATGCAAAACAAAGGAATTGTAAAGTTTATTGCAATCGCACTCGTGCTCGTCTGCTGCTTCTATCTTTCCTTCTCGTTTGTGACCAAACACTATGAGAACAAGATAGCCAACATTGCAGAGACACAGGGTCAGGAAGCTGCTCAGGCTTATCAGGACTCTGTGGAGACCAACAAAGTATGGCTCTGGGCATGGAATCTCAAGGAGTGCCGTGAGATGGAGATGGGCCTCGGCCTTGACCTGAAAGGCGGCTTGAACGTTATCATGGAAGTGTCGGTACCCGACATCGTTGACATGCTAGCTGCTCACAAGCAGGATGCCGACTATCTGAAGGTGCTCGATCAGGCCAAGAAGGAAGAACAGGAGACACAGGGTGACTTTGTAGACATCTTCTGTGACACCTGGGAGAAGAACGTTGCCTCGCGCCAGTTGCGCGAGATCTTCGCAACACAGCAGCTGCGTGAGAAGGTCAACAACCAGACCAGCAATGCTGACGTGCGCAAGGCTCTGAAAGAAGAAGTAGCCTCGGCTATTGAAAACGCAGAGAACGTGGTCCGCAACCGTGTCGACAAGTTTGGTGTGGTACAGCCCAACATCCAGCGTCTGGAAGGCCAGTCACGCATCATGGTCGAGCTGCCTGGTGTAAAAGACAAGAACCGTATTCTGAAGCTCCTCGAGAGCAGTGCTAACCTCGAGTTCTGGGAGACCTTCAGTGCCGAGGAAATAGCTCCCTCCGTTCAGGCCCTCATGGCTGCCTATGCACAGCAGGGTGGTGACGTGAAGGAAGAGACAACCGACAGCATCAAGAATGACAGCATACAGAAAAATGTTGTTGCCGAACAAGTAGCTGAACAGCCCACAGACACTGCCAACAAGCAGGGAAGCCTGGCTGAGCAGGTTGCAGCACAGAAAGAGCAGGCAAAGCCTCAGGTAGAAGGCACGAAAATGCCTCGTCTGAACCTCTATCCTCGCGGTAATGCTATTATTGGTCACGCCAGCGTACACGATACAGCAGCCATCAACAAGATGCTGCAGTCAGAGCTGGCAGCCAAGATGCTGCGCAAGGACGTGAAGCTGCTGTGGGCTGCCAAGAGCCAAGGCCCCATCTACCAGGGAGAGAAGGGCGAGCAGTTCCAGCTCTATGCCATCAAGGTTACCGACCCCTCTGGCAAGGCACCTCTCGAGGGTGATGTCATCACCAGTGCCAGCGACGGCTACGACCAGCTGGGCAAGCCCGATGTATCTATGCAGATGAATGCAGAAGGTACCCGTATCTGGGCTGACATGACCCGTAAGAACGTTGACAAGGCTATTGCCATTGTCCTCGACGACGTTGTCTATAGTGCACCAAATGTAAATAATGAGATTGATGGCGGTAACTCACAGATTACCGGCAACTTCACCATTGAGGATACCAAGGACCTTGCTAACACGCTGAATTCTGGTAAGATGCCCGCTCCCATGCGTATTCTGTCCAGCACGATGGTTGGTCCTTCACTGGGTGCGAAGTCCATCCAGCAGGGTATCATCTCGTTCGTGGTGGCCTTCGTGCTGCTGATGTGCGTCATGGTGCTCCTCTACAACTTCATTCCTGGTATGCTGGCCAATATGGCCCTGCTGCTCAACCTGTTCTTCACGCTGGGTATCCTGGCCTCGTTCCAAGCCGCTCTGACCATGCCTGGTATTGCAGGTATCGTGCTCACGCTGGGTACTGCCGTCGATGCTAACGTGCTGATCTACGAGCGTATCAAGGAAGAGATGCGTAAGGGCTTACATATCCGCGATGCTGTGAATGCTGGTTACTCAAATGCCTTCTCGGCCATCTTTGACTCCAACCTCACCTCACTCATCACAGGTATCATCCTCTACGTCTTCGGTACAGGTCCTATCCGCGGTTTCGCAACGACCTTGATCATCGGTATCTGTATCTCGTTCTTCACCGCCGTGTTCATGACACGTCTCATCTACGACAACCGCATGCGCAAGGACAAGTGGCAGAACCTGACCTTCAATACTCCGTTCTCAAAGAACCTGATGCAGAACACCAAGTTCAACATCATGGGTAAATATAAGATGTCGTACACCATCTGGACAGTGGCTGCTGTGCTCTTCATCATCAGCTTCGCCGTTCGTGGCCTCAGCCGCAGCATCGACTTCACTGGTGGTCGCAACTATGTGGTGGTACTCGACAAGGAGGCTCCTGTTGAGCAGGTACGTACTGCCCTGCAGGGTGCTTTCATCAATACGATGGGCTCTGCCGAGGGTAAGGAAGCCAACACCAGCGTTATCGCCCTTGAGGGTAGCCGCACCGTGCGTATCTCTACCAACTGGAACTACGAGAACAACGATCCTTCTATCGACGAGCAGGCAGAGGATATCATCTACGACAAGCTGAAGGCTGCTGGTCTTATCACGAAAGCCAACCTGGAGGAATTCAAGGAAGCACCTGTCACAGAAGGCGAGAGCGAGAATGGCACCATCGTCAGTGCTACGAAGGTGGGACCATCTATCGCAAAGACCATCACCCGCGGTGCCTTCATCAGCGTGCTGCTGGCTCTGATCGCCATCTTCCTCTATATCCTGCTGCGCTTCCGCAACGTGGCCTTCTCAGTAGGTAGTATCCTGGCTCTGGCCTTCGACGCACTTATCGTCATCGGCTTCTTCTCAGTACTGCATGGCTGGGTGCCCATGTCACTAGAGGTCGACCAGACCTTCATCGGTGCTATCCTGACCGTGATTGGTTACTCCATCAACGATAAGGTGGTGGTCTTCGACCGTATCCGTGAGAACCTGGGTCTCTATCCCAAGCGCAACAAGAAACAGCTCTTCAACGAGTCTATCAACCAGACGCTGGCTCGTACCATCAACACCTCAGTGACGACATTGGTCGTGCTGCTCACCATCTTCATCCTTGGTGGCGACAGCATCCGTCCGTTCTCATTCGCTATGATCCTGGGTGTTATCTTTGGTACGCTCTCGTCAATCTTCATTGCTGCTCCTACCGCTTACCTCATCCTGAATCGTAAGCATACCGAAGAGGAGACAGAGAAAGAAGAGAAGAAAAAGTAATCGTAAGATTCGCATAACCGACATCAATGGGGATGTATCCTAAGTGGATGCATCCTCATTTTTTTCTATCAAATAATCACCGTTTCGGGTGCCCGTTCCAATGAACATATGTTCGAGTGCCAATGAACATATGTTCGTGAGCCAATGAACATATGTTCGTGAGCCGATGAACATATGTCCATATAAAAACATACAAATTCCTTATACGAAATAAGGAGTAAAAGCATGGAAAAGTTTGGCCAAATGAAAAAGTATGAGTAAATTTGCAAGCGATAAATAATAGTTACTCTCGATGCTGACAGAGAAGACGATGGAGCGGCTGCGCATTCTTGCCGAGTCGGCGAAGTACGATGTATCGTGCTCGTCGAGTGGTACCGTGCGCAAAGGCAAGACTGGCATGGTAGGCTCTACTGTGGGTGGCGTAGGCATCTGTCACTCGTTTGCCGACGATGGACGCTGCATCTCGCTGCTGAAGGTGATGCTGACGAACAACTGCATGTATGACTGTGCCTACTGCATCAACCGAAGGTCGAACGATATCAAGCGCGCCACCCTCTCCGTGTCAGAACTTGAGGAGATCACCATGGAGTTCTATCGTCGCAACTATATCGAAGGCCTGTTCCTGAGCAGTGGTGTGGTGCGCAATCCTGATTATACGATGGAACGGCTGACAGCTATTGTCCGCGACCTGCGAACCATTCACCGTTTCAATGGCTATATTCACCTGAAGGCCATACCAGGGGCTTCGAAAGAGCTGATGACGGAGGCCGGACGCTATGCCGACCGTATGAGCGTGAATATCGAGATTCCCAAGGAAGAGTCGCTGAAACTGCTGGCTCCAGAGAAAGACCACCAAAGCGTCTTCCAGCCCATGAAGCTCATCCAACAGGGCGTTCTGGAGAACAAGGAAGACCGTAAGAAGTTCCGCTCCACCCCACGCTTCGTACCGGCAGGACAGTCGACGCAGATGATCGTAGGAGCCACGAAAGAGAGCGATCGCGATATTCTCAACATGTCGTCGGCACTCTATGGCCAGCCTACTATGCGCCGTGTCTACTACTCCGGCTATGTCAGCGTCAACACCTACGACCCACGACTGCCCATCCTGAAACAGCCACCACTAGTACGGGAGAACAGGCTATATCAAGCTGACTGGCTGCTACGATTCTATCATTTCAAGGTCGATGAGATTGTAGACGACCAGCATACAAACCTTGACCTGGAGATAGACCCCAAGCTGGCATGGGCTTTGCGCCATCCTGAGGTGTTTCCTGTAGATATCAACACGGCCGACTACGAGATGCTGGTTCGCGTGCCTGGCCTAGGCACAAAGTCTTCCCTGCTCCTTGTCCACTCGCGACGCTTCGGCCGTCTCACCTCCTGCGTTCAGAAGATGATGGGCGTGGTCATGAAGAAGGCAAAGTATTTCATCACCTGCGGTGAACTGACTTCTATCTATTCCGCACCCATCATCGGCATCAATGAGTTGCGACCTGAACGTCTGCGCCCCCTACTGGTATCGAAAGCACAGCAGAAGAGGGCAGCTGCC
>JAIKWS010000124.1 GCA_024684515.1 Prevotella sp. | reverse complement strand
GTGGCGGGCGAGAAGAAAAAGAACAGCGTGGCAATGTTGGTGGCCAGGGTTCCCAGCCGTAACCGTCGGCAGATGTCAAACACCAGCAGTGCGTTAGCCACGTGGCCCAGGATGATCAGCACATGGTTGAGCGTGGGGAAGAGCGCAGGCCACAGCCCCACGATATATCCCAGCAGAGCATCGAAAGGCCGCCGGACACTGTCGGGGAAGAAATATCCCGGGTCGGCTATCTGCACCCACCACGGCGACTGCAGCGACGTGTAGTCGTCGAACGTGGGCAGTATCTGGCACACTGCCCACACTATAAACGGCAGGCAGACGCCGATGATGACGAGTGAGAAGTGTCTGGTCATAATGGTTTGAAGAAAGCATAAAGGGTTTATAGTGCAGAGTTCATAGTGTACAATTCTATTTTGTTGTTATGAATTTAGCTGTCGTGCCGTCGGAATATCTGACTATGATTAAGGCATTTCTCAACGTGATGCGGGAGGGTAAACCCCTGCTCCCAGGGCAGTCTATGCGCTTGCCGTCGATAGTGTGACACGCCGTCATGCTCTTGTTCTGCACGGCATTATTCACATTGGTGATGAAACTGTTGTCGAAATCAAGTTGTTCGTCCATCCACTCCACACGTTTCTCTATCCACTTCTTCAAGTCGTTTATTACCGTCTCATAGTTTCTGACCTGCAGTATCTGCCAGGCAGTTTTGTTGCGCTCAAGAGCACCATCCTGTGACAGGAGAGCAGTTATGGAGTCGATGGTGGCCTCGATGTGGTCATTGCTGTAGTTCCCCAGCCTGTACTGCGCCCATCGCTCCTTCAGCTGCCTGACGTATGCCGGGTCTTCCATCAGTCGCATCCACCAGAATGGTACTTTATTGTAGGCATTGTATTTGGTGAGATAGCTGTTCTGATAGCGCCAGAAGTCGGTGCCTTGGGCATTAGCAGAGTTGGTGTTAGCAAAAGCCAAGTCGAAGTCCCAAAGGGCCGTCTTGAAGCGTCCGTCCTGCGAGTCGCGATGCTTGTAGATATTTGTGCTGAGCCGGTAGCCGTCTATGTTGCCTGAAAACTCCTGCGACAGCTGCTGGTCGATGAATGATATGGGGTCGAGATACTGCTGATAGCCCGTGTCAGGGTTGGTGAAGTCATCGCTGGCCAGAGCATCCTCCATCTGTCTTAAGCGCTGCTGAATGTATTCTGCCTGACCAGGTAGCAAGTCTTCGTAGTCGGGATGTTTGTACTGCAGGTAAACGGTGCTGTATTCCTTATATGGATTTCCGTTGCTGTCGATGGCCGGGTATGCTGATGCGAAGTATGGCTCGTCGTTGCGGTCTATCTGCAGCTGATAACCACCGGTCAGCGCATCACCACTCAGGCCTGGATCGTCGAGGTTGAGGCGGTTGCTGCCTTTGCGAATGTTCTCGGCCAGGATGTAGATGCCGTAATACAGTCCGTCAAGCACCACCTCACAATAGCGGCAACGTGGTGTGTAGTCGAAATAGGGTCGTGCCAGCTGCCACACCAGCACATCGCGTAGCAGACTTCGGTCGCCGTATGGAGCCAGTAGCACCCAGGTATTGTCTTTTGGCATGCCCAAAAGGGCGGTCTTCTGCTTTTCACCTTCTGGGTCGGCCGTTTTCATGGTCTTGAAATTATACGGTTTCTTGGCCGAAAAGGTGAACGAAGTGTTGCCACGGTAGCGGATGGCCACCCATCCATCGTAGTCCACTGTCTGGCTGGGATGTGCCACAGTGTCTCCATAGTTTCTGCCGTCAGGATTGTTTATGATTTTCATCCTTACGGCTATACGATAGTCATAGTGGATGGCTTTTGTATCGTCGCCACCACAGCGTGTGTCGATAAAGACGATGGGAAGATTTGTACGTTCTAAGACGACGGTATCCACTACGGGTGGATAGTTTTGCTTGTCGTAGGCATCGGCCATGAGATGTGTCGGCATAAGCATCAACACCATAAACAAGAGCATGTGTGTGTAGTTTTTCTTTTTCATTATTATAAAGCATGTAAAAACATAAAAAAAAGAGGATCAGCTCTATTCCTTTCTCTAAAGACGATGAGAGGCTCTTTACGATGGCAGTGGCATAGGCATTGTAGAAGTCTTTTTTCGCTGTAAATCCTGAAAGCGTCGACAAAACAAACGCATACTGCCTTGTTGTCATTGGCATACTCTGTCTGTTCATGGTAGATGCTGAAAAACATTTGTGACTCTCCTGCCCCCTCTTATGTATAAACCTGGTTTAAGGCTCTTCCTTTTACCAGCAGCAACTTTTCGTCCACTGAGGTCATAGACGACGTTGTTGCCGTTGAGGCTTGCCTCAGACATCTGATTACTGATGCCAAGCTCGTCGAAGTACGACTTCTTGTAAAATAGTGGCAGCTCTGTCTGGTCTATGAACTCCATGCGGTGGCGTATCCAGTTGCAGATATAAGCATACTCTGTATCGAAGTCGATGACATCACCCCACATATCGCTGTCGCCACTCCATTTGGCTTCCTCGCGGGTGGCAGCCCCGCTGCGCTTCACTGCTTGGTAGTAGCGGTCTACGATGGCGATGATGCTGTCAGTGTGCAGTGGTTGTCCGGGTAGGCGCAACTGCTTGTAACGCTCATTCAACTGGCCGATGTAGTCGTTGAAGTTGTCGCGGTAAAAACGGTAGGTGACCATCAGTTCGAAATCGAGCATGAACTCTGGAGAGTTATAAAAGCCTTCATCTGTTTCGGTGACAAGCATTCCTCCCCATCGCTGTCCGAAAGTGGCATCGAGGTCCCACGGTGCCGGTGTGAGGCAACGGGTGGAGTCTTTGTCGTAGACGGCCCAGTACATGTTTTTCCCACTGTTGTCCACAGCATTGACAACGTTGAAGAAGAT
Source organism: Prevotella sp. (assembly GCA_024684515.1). Taxonomy (GTDB): domain Bacteria; phylum Bacteroidota; class Bacteroidia; order Bacteroidales; family Bacteroidaceae; genus Prevotella. Next base: position 278 of record JAIKWS010000124.1, on the reverse strand, counting down.
GTTGTAGTCTGTGATTACCGGAATGTCGAAATACTCGCCTATGTGCTGTTGGAACTCCTCGTCGGTGCTGTTGTTGGCAAAATTGATTGCTTCCATGAGTGGAACCCAGTCGACAGTGTCGCTGTCATCGAGTTCAGGATACTTCATCTCAAATCCATAGAATGTGTCCTTTGTGTTATCGTAGTATTCAAAGTCGCCAAACATCTTTGTCCCCTCCCAACTGACACCTTTGTACAGGCATCCGTGTATGCGGCCGGTCTCTTCGTCCATTTTGTTCA
>JAIKWS010000105.1 GCA_024684515.1 Prevotella sp. | reverse complement strand
TACAATCCATTTTGGAACTGCAACACTGCAACAGTGCAACACATGCAGCAAAAATTCCCCGGTAGTTCGGACTGCAGAATTGATAGACTTAATTTTTAACCTTCGTACAATCTATTTTGGAACTGCAACACTGCAACACCGCAACACATGCAGCAAATCCCCTGGGGGGTTCGGAGTGCTGAATTGCACGATGTGTTGTTTAGTGCGTATTTCTAAATTTAATCACAATTATCTCCCGGAAGATTTTTTTGAGACTTGCCACCCCCAGCCGTTTGCTCTACCTCTCAGGTGTCGCAGGCGTTGCAGCGTTGCAGTGTTGCAGTTCTCTTAAGGCTATTCCCATACCCTAAAAATATGTCTATATTTATATTTGTATATAAGTATAGAATTAATCTTTGACTTTTGTACAATCTATTTTGGAACTGCAACACTGCAACACTGCAACACGTGAGCCAGATTTCCGTCTGCAAATGAACCGACAAAACGGGCGGCGATGAAAGGCAGTCTATAGCTTCGATCCGTAATTGCCAAGAGAAATGCTTCTCTCCCTGAAATTGTTTCTGACTAGAAAATCCGTATTGATTTTGATGCCCCTGACATATCCTCTAATGGTGGATTACTGCTCGCAGGCAACATATGTGACTCGCTAGGGCAGAAAACAGGGAAGAATCCCGTCAATGGAAAGGCTTTATGAATTATTCTGGCTAAAGTGAACTCGGCTTTGCTCTAGCAGATTTTACTTCGTCTTATCTGTGGTATCAGACAATATGAAGTGTAAAAGGCCCTTTAAGAATCTTTTTAGGATTCTTGTTGGTAGGTTCGTATAAAAATAGTACCTTTGCAGTCGAAAAGAATACATAAAAGGATGAAGAAGATATCGATAATCATTATTTCGATGCTGCTGACTGTGGCATCGGCACTGGCTATACCGGCCAGCAAGACAACCTTTATTGTAACGCAACCCGATGGCAAGACCTTGTCCATAAGGCTACAAGGCGATGAGTATCGCCACTGGAATACGACTGTTGACGGCTATGCCATTGTGAAGAATAGCAAAGGCCATTATGTTTATGCACAGAAAGAGAACGGCAGGCTGTCGGCCACCGATCTACTGGCTCACGAAGCTGCTGACCGTAACGCACAGGAGAAGGCTTTTGTCGAGCTAACTGGTAAACTGGTACCAGATATGACAAATTTCATGAAGAACATGCAGCAGCAAGATGCGATGAGCAGGCAGAAGATGCAAAATGCCATGAAAGCCAGGAGATACGACTACGACAACTTCAAAGGTCTGGTCATTCTGGTGGAGTATAACGACTGCCCGTTCAAATACGACAACTACCATGAGATTATGGATAGCATGATCAACCAGGACAACTACCTGGGTGATGAATATACGAACTGCAAGGATGCCTGGACAGGTGAGCAGTATAACTGTGTGGGCAGCATGCGTGACTATTTCCGTGACAACTCCAACGGCATGTTCGTGCCTCATTTCGATGTGGTAGGTCCCGTGCAGATAGACTACAGCATGTATTACGATATTGAAAGCGATTCGGAAGTAGAGCAGGCAATGTACCTGTACGACCATCTGGTAAGTGCTTGTACAGCCATTGACGATGAGGTAGACTTCAGCCAGTATGATGTGAACCATGATGGTGTGGTTGATATGATCTATTTTGTTTTTTCTGGTCTCCCTTCAAATGTAAGTGGCAACAATGAGAATCTGTTATGGCCCCATCAGTCGGATATGTCGTATGCACGTGCCTACAAGGATGGTGTGCGTCTGGCCCGCTATGCCTGTTCCACAGAGCTGTATGGATCAGAGGCCTATCATTTCAGCGAGCTGGATGGCATCGGCACCATGTGTCATGAATTCAGTCACGTGCTGGGACTTCCTGACTTCTATGACACAGACTACGAGAAAAATGGCCAGAGCTCAGACCCAGGATTATGGTCGGTGATGGCAAGTGGCATTTACGAATACGGACGTCGTCCCTGCGGCTATTCGCTATTCGAACGTTATGCCCTCGGCTTTGCTACCCCCGAGGTGCTCACAGAGCCTGGTCACTACGATCTGACAGACATCAGCCTAAGCAATAGCGGTTATCGTATCAATACTCCAGAGCCAAAAGAGTATTTCATGCTGGAGAACCGTCAGAGAATCAAATGGGATGCCAAGTTGCCTGGGCACGGTATGCTCGTGTTCAGGGTTGACTCGACAGATGCTAGTGTCTGGTACAACAACGACTTGAACTGTAACCCCAAGCATAATTATTATGAGTTGGTACGTGCCTATGGCTATATGGGTCAGGACTTTGGTTCCGACCCCTTCCCAGGCATCTATGACGTGAAGATACTGGACAACGAGAGTTCACCTGCCAACTTGATTACGTGGGGTGGAGAATACCCTTCCGTAGGTTTGCAGAATATCTCTGAGCAGGACAGCATCGTCAGTTTCGATGTGTTTGATGCTAACAAACTGGCAGGCATATCGATACCTGAACAGCTGATGCTAGGTGTGGGCACCAGTCTACAGCTGACTCCTGTTTGCCGACCTTCGTATGCTTCAGGAACATTCGTATGGACCAGCGACAACGAGGCTGTGGTTACTGTCAGTAGTGATGGTCTTCTTATGGGTATTTCAGCAGGCGAGGCCCATGTTACCCTGACTGCCAATGATGAGCTGACGGCAGTGGCAACAGTTCTGGTGAAGGAATATCCTCTGGTGGAAAACATTGCGGCCATGCGTCAGCAGGAAGCAGGCTATGAGGCACTGCTCGTGATCAGAGATGCCCAGGTCCTTGCTGTGAATGATAAAGATATTTATGTACGTGATGAAACAGGAAGTCTCATCCTCAGGAATATGGGCCTGTCGGTATCGGCCGGCATGATGCTCAATGGCTCTATCTACGGTAGCTTCTCTCAAGAGAACAATATGCCCGTACTGGCAGCAGTCGATGCTAAGACCGATGTAAATAGCGTTGTCGTCTCGGCAGGAGCAGATCCCAAGCCCACAGAGCTACATATCAGTCAGCTTACGGATGGTCGCTATGCTGATTTGGTTACGGTGACGAAAGTGCAGCTAGAGAAGAAATCGAATGGTGTCTTTGCCGTGCTTGGCGACAGACAGGTGCGTCTGTACAATACGTTGAAGATAAAGAATATCAAGGTGCCCACAGACTATTCAAAACGTTATGATATCACCGCTATCTATGGTACTAACCTGCTGAATGGAGAACTCATCGACGAGCTTTATCTGATGAAATCGCCTGTGGCAGTCGACTACACGATGCTGAAGACGATAGAACTGCCCGATGCTTCGTTCCGCCTGAATGTCGGTCGTACCCGTCAGTTGTCTGCCGTGCTGACTCCCAGCGATGCCGATGTGTTCCTTGAGTGGATTTCGAGCAATACAGAGGTGGCCACTGTCAGCAGCGATGGTGTTGTGACTGCCATTGCCAATGGTGCTGCCGACATCGTAGTGACGAACCTAGACAATGGACTTTCTGCTACCTGTCACGTCGTCGTCGGTGAAACCAGTGTGGCACAGGATATTGCTGCGTTCAAGCAACAGAATGCCAAAGAGGAAGCCGAACTGCTGTTGAAAAATGCTCAGGTGGTGTATGTCAACAAGCAAGATGCTTATGTGCGTGATGCCAGTGGTGCCATCTGCTTTAGTGCCCCAGACCTGGCATTGAATGTGGGAGATCAGCTGAACGGTCAGGTATACGGTCTTTACGACATTGTTGAAGACATCCCGTATTTCCTTCAGGTGAAGGGCATCACCAGTCCGGATGACTTGATGGTGACAAGTGGTGGTGAGGTGTTGCCCCGTGAGGTAACACTCGAACAGTTGTCAGAGGCCGACTATGCCGATCTGGTTGCCTTCAAGGGTGCTCAGATGACGACAGTAGAAGGGCTGACAGGTCTCTATGTGTCTGACGGCAATAAGCATGTCCGCATCTATAACGACTTCCGTGTGAAGAATCTTATCGTTCCCAAAGAATATGAAAACCACTACTACAATCTGACGGGAATATTGCTTTCGGCAACAGTTGAGGGACAGCACGTCTTTAACCTGGCTCTGATTACATCGCCCGAGGAGGTGGAAATCGTAAATGGCATCAGCGATAGCATGATGGGAGATAAGGAACGTGTGCTAGTCTTTACCTCTGATGGCCGATTGCTTCGGGAATGCACGGCTGACGCATTTGCCCATCTGTCCTTGCCGTCGGGTGTGTATCTGCTGAAGACCGCTTCACGTGTTATCAAGGTAGTGAAAAAATAGGTTTACGTCATGAAGAATGAACAGCTGAAAGCAGCATTGTTTGACCTCGACGGAGTGGTGTTCGACACCGAACCGCAATACTCGGTGTTCTGGGGGGAGCAATGTCGTCACTATCATCCAGAACATCCTGGTTTGGAACACGAGATCAAGGGTTCTACACTGGTTCAGATCTACGACCGCTGGTGGACAGGCGAACTGGAACAGGAACGTGATGTAGTGACAAGACGACTGAATGAGTTTGAGGCACAGATGACATACGACTATATCAGCGGACTGGAAACGTTCATTGCCGATTTGCACCGCCACGATGTGAAGACTGCTGTCGTGACCAGTAGTAACGTGCCTAAGATGGAGAGTGTCTATCGTGCTCATCCTGAGTTCCATACGCTATTTGATGCTATTCTCACTAGCGAGGATTTTGCAGAGAGCAAGCCATCGCCCGACTGCTATCTGCGTGCTGCCAGACGATTTGGACTGAGCAACGCAGACTGTGTAGTGTTCGAGGATAGCATCAACGGTCTCCGCTCGGGTCTTGCTGCAGACATGATGGTCGTTGGACTGCTTACTACCAACTCTCTGGAAGCTGTAGAACCATTAAGTAATTATCAACTAAAGAATTACAACAATATTAATTTTAAAAGATTGAACCAATTATGGCAGGATATCTAGTAAGTGATGAGCGTAAGGTCACTACCCGTCGCTTTATCGAAATGAAACAGAAGGGAGAGAAGATCTCCATGTTGACATCGTATGACTTCACAATGGCAGGCATCGTCGACCGAGCCGGCATTGATGGCATCTTGATTGGCGACTCGGCCTCGAACGTGATGGTGGGCAATTCCACCACATTGCCTATGACTGTCGACCAGATGATATATCATGCCCGTGCTGTGGTCAATGGTGTGAAACGTGCCCTTGTGGTTTGCGATATGCCCTTCGGCTCGTACCAGACTGGTGTTCACGATGGTGTCTGCAATGCTATCCGCATCATGAAGGAGAGTGGCTGCGATGCCCTGAAAATGGAGGGTGGTGTAGAGATCCTCGATACGGTCAAGGCTATCCTCGATGCTGGTATTCCCGTGATGGCCCATCTTGGCCTTACCCCGCAGAGTATCAATAAGTTCGGTACCTATGCCGTGCGTGCTAAGGAAGAAAAAGAAGCTGCCAAGCTGCTCAGCGACGCCATAGCACTCGCGGAGGCTGGCTGCTTTGCCGTGACACTCGAGAAAGTCCCAGCACAGCTTGCAGAGCAGGTGACCCGCGAGATTGGTGTGCCTACTATCGGCATTGGTGCAGGCAGTCATTGTGACGGACAGATACTTGTCGTTGCCGACATGCTGGGAATGACACAAGGCTTCTCCCCCCGGTTCCTACGCAGATATGCCGATCTGAATACCGTTATCACAGATGCCGTAGGACAGTATGTCACCGACGTAAAGAGTGGTGACTTCCCCAACGAAAGCGAATCCTATTAAAGACACTCTTGATATGGATAAAGTAGGGAGATACGAATTTATGGCAGAGCCCTTCCATTGTGACTTCAGTGGCAGGCTGTTCATGGGACATCTAGGCAATCATCTGCTCAATGCCGCAGACTTTCATTCCACCGATCGGGGCTTCGGCATGAAGTACCTCATGACCATCAAGCGTTCATGGGTGCTGTCACGTCTGGCGATAGAGATGGAACAGATGCCAGAGCAATATGCACATTTCAATGTGGAGACATGGGTAGAGAGTGCCATGCGCTATTTCACCAGTCGTAACTTCAGGGTTGTGGGATCTGATGGCACCGTGATGGGCTATGGTCGCAGTATATGGGCCATGATAGACACGGAAAGTCGTCAGCCTACCAATATCTACGAAATTGACAATGGAGCCATCGACAACTGGGTGGAGAAGGAAAAGGAATGTCCCATCGACAAGGGTGGCCGAGTAAGGATGAGCGACAATGCCGAGCTGCTGCATACCATTGACACCTATTATAATGATGTGGACATCAATGGGCATATCAACTCCGTGAAATACATTGAGCACGTACTGGACCTGTGGACATTAGACTGGTATCGTGACCACGAATTGAAACGGTTTGAGATTGCCTATGTGGCAGAGGCACATGCTGGCGATCAGTTGTCGTTCTATCGCGAACAGATGTCGGACGACACCTTCAACGTACGCATCTTGAAGACTGGTGACGTAGAGGTGGCAAGAGCAGCCTTGCGTTTTAAATAGTAACAACCATAACATTAATGACATAAGATGAAAAAATTTGTTCTTTTTGCCGCTGTGGGCCTGATGGCTATCTCGGCACAAGCCCAGAAAACCTATACGGTGACGGGTACTACGACAACCGACATGACGCAAGTCTATCTGCTCGATGTGGCCAATCGCTTTGCACTTATCGATAGTGCAAAGGTCGTTGATGGAAAATTCAGCATGACGGGCACTCAGACAGAGAATGCCATACTGGGCCTCGGGTTCAAGGACTATGTCGTGCAGTTTATCAACGATGGTGTTCCTGTGCAGGCATCGCTAGCCACTTACGAGCTGAAGGGGTCGCCTCAGAATGAGAAACTCAATGCCTACGAACGAGAGCTCAACCCCATAGACCAGCAGTTGGGCGACATCATGGCACAGGTGCGGGCTGGTAAGGTGAGCAGGGAGCAGATGGACTCGGTGGGGGCTGTCTACATGGCTCTGTCAGAGAAGAAGGATGCACGTGTGCTGGAAATCATCCGTGACAATTCTGACAACATGATTCCAGCTGTCTTTATTGATCAGAATATGGCCTATAGCATGAGCTACGAGCAGCTGAAAGAGGTCTGCAATCCCAAGAATGCCTATTTCAATCACCCAGCGATGCAACAGCCTAAGCGTATGCTGGCCAATCTGGAGAAGAGGGCTCCTGGTAAGATGTTCACAGATATGACCATTCCTGATATGGATGGCAAGGAGCACAAACTGAGTGAGTGGATAGGAAAGGGACAGTATGTGATGATTGATTTCTGGGCATCGTGGTGTGGTCCCTGTCGTCAGGAGATGCCCAATGTGGTGGCTAACTACAACAAATACCACGAGAAGGGATTCGAGATCATCGGCATCTCCTTTGACCAGAAAGCCGATCTATGGAAGAAGTCAGCAGAACAGATGCAGATGAAATGGCCCCAGCTCAGCGACCTAGGCTATTGGAAGTCTGCTGCCGTCGAGGTATATGGCATTAGTGCCATACCTGCCAGCATCCTTTTTGATGGCAACGGGAAAATCATTGCTACCGATTTGCGTGGTGAGAAACTCGGACAGAAATTGCAGGAACTATATGGCTTCTGATTGCCAATGATGATTTCCTGTTGTTCTTGATTACGAAGAATAGAATAGGTCTTAGTGAACGTATTACAGGAGCTGAACGCAAGGGTAGGGGACAGAGTGCTGTCCTACCTTGTGTTCAGTTTTTTCCTTTCTGTTTCTTCCGTATCTAAGGCAAGAAACTTCCTGTTCATTACCCTCTCCCTAGCTATCCAATTTTTGCGGCCTCACTAAGAAAAAATATTTCCCTCACTAGGAAAGAATATTTTCCTATATAGGAAAATAATTTTTGAAGAAATACTGTCAGGAGAGATGTGTGGGTAGAGTGTCGTCCGTCAGAGTCAAAAAAGGAATGGAAATGTAGTGATTTTTCAAAATGACAGAATACAATAAGGATAAGAGTTAAGATGTGAAATGGAAAAGAGTAAGATGACTGGCAAAGTGTAGAATAAAAACCGGATAGTAAGCAGTAGGAAATAAATTGAAGTAGGAACCATCATTTTTTTTTAGAAAAATTTGGTTGTCAGTTACATTTTTTGTAACTTTGCCCATTGTTAATAAAAGGAATGAAAGATTATCTTAGAATCCTATATGTTCTGACCCTCTTCTGTTTGCTTGTGCTACCTGCCAGCGCCATAGAAGAACGTTCTTTTGTTGTAATCAATGCGGCTAACGGACTTGCTGACAATAGTGCTCAGGTAGTGAAGTGCACCAGGACGGGACGTATTGTCATCTCTACGAATGGCAATATCAACTTCTATGATGGCAAGACTTTTTCGCACGATGACCTGGATGCCAACAATGAGTACCCATTGCCAAACTATGACGGGCACTTCCATCTGTATTTCGACAAGAACCATCATATTTGGCTCAAGGACAGGCAGAAGGTGTTCTGTCTTGACCTCATTACCGAGCGATATATAGATAATGTGGACAGTGTCATCAAGGACCTGGATCCACCGGCACCCGTGATAGATATTTTTGCTGACCATACTAATGAGTTATGGCTGCTGATGGAAACGGGCATTTACAGTGTGAAGCACAAACAAACGTATCATGTGGCTGACAGCCTGAATCTGCAGGATATCGATGTCTTTGACAAGATCATCTATATGTTCTACGACAATGGTACTGTTCAGGGAGTTGACACACTAGGCAATATCGTATGCCAGGTACATGCCTACGGCCAGGAGAGCATCAGCAAATATTCTGATTCCAGCGTGCTGGAACCCTATGGAGATGGGTTCTTCCAGATCAGAAACGGCAAGAAAGACGGAATCCTGCTGTTCTTCGATACAAAGAAAAGGACCTATGAGACCATCCTGGAACTGGATTACCATCTCAACAATGCATATTATGATATCGGGGGCAAGATACTCTATATTCCCTCGGAATATGGCTACTGGACTTATGACCCTGTGACGAAGGTGAAAGAGCACTATCCGGCTGTACTGATTGCCAATGGCGGAAAGGTAGAAACCGACTGCAATGCTGTGGTGGTCGATCATCAAGGTGGGCTATGGATAGGAACAGAGAAGCGTGGAGTGCTTTACTCCAGGCCCCATTCCTGGGTGTTTCATGTCTACGGATGGGACAAGCCCGAGGCTCGGAAGTATTCCATGATGATGGATTCCCTAAAGCAGAATATCAGCGAGTTCAGGAATCTAAGAGCCAACTGCCAGTTCGTCGACAGCAGAGGATGGACGTGGATAGGAACACGACGGGGCTTGTACGTCATGCGGCCAGGACAGGATGAACCACAGTTGTTCACCACGAAAGTGGGACTGAGTAACGATGTGGTGCATGCGGTAGTGGAGGATCTGGAGCACAACATCTGGGTCTCTACCTCATGTGGCATCTGCTTCTTCCTGATTCGCGACGATGAAATCGTCTTCCGCAACAATTTCGGTTCTAACGCTGGGGTACCCAATGAGTCGTTTGAAAACTGCAAGGCTATGGTACTGCCCGATAGCACCATTATCATGCAGGGAGTGGAAAATGTCATTGCCTTTAAGCCCAATGACCTGAAAGAAGTCAACGATCCACATCTGGTGGACAATATCAAGCCCAAGCTGGTGCGTATACTCGTCAATGGCAACGATGTGGTTCCCAATGTGCCGATGGACAACAATGTGGTCGTCGACAGAGCTTTCACCCGTGTGAAACACATATACCTGAAAAACGATCAGAACACCCTGTCGCTGACCTTCTCTGCCCTGAATTACTTCCGTCCCGGACAGACTTATTACCGGGTGCGGGTTGCAGAGCTGGATAACAAATGGATATTGTTCTCTCCCTTTGGATCGACGTTTATCGACAATAGCGGACTGCTCCACTTCCCCATGACGAACCTCAAGCCTGGCGACTACCACATCGAGGTGCAGACGTCAATGTTTCCTGACATGTGGGAAGAAAACATCCCCGACGACAGACGTTTCATCTGGGAGGTTCATGTCAGACAGTCGTGGTGGCGGTCTGCGGGACCTTTCGTGCTCATGGGATTCGTGCTCTTTGCCTTGATTCTCGCCAATTTCATTCTTTATAATAAAAACACCCGGAAGCGAGTGAAACGCAATACCGCTGAAGAGGATATCATACGCAAGTTGCGCTACTTCGTCAATCGCTGCAATGCTCCTTCGATGCAGACATTGTCTCTCAACATTAGTGATTTAACCGCATCAAGCGACAAGACAGCAAACGAGACTCTCTCGCCAGAGTTCATCAATATCATGCTGAAGCTATTGCCGCATATCACTACCCAGCAGCATAAGTTCATGAGTATGCGCAAGCTGAGTGAACTGGCAAATGTCGACGTCTTGAAACTCTATGACGAGATGAGCTCCAATCTCTATAAGAATCCACGCGACCTCATTCTGAAAGTGCGGCTGGAGAAGAGTACACAGATGCTGAAGACCACCAATATGAGCCTGGAGCAGATAGCTGCCGAGTGTGGCTTCTATACCCCCAACTATTTCATGGGCAATTTCTTCCACGAGTATAAGATGACCCCCAAAGACTATCGGCTTAAGTATTCATCATGAAACAAGCAATGATTTTTGCAGCCGGGCTTGGCACTCGTCTGAAACCACTTACCGACTCTATGCCTAAGGCTCTCGTGCCTGTAGCAGGCAAACCGCTTCTTGATATCGTCATCGACAGGCTCATCCGTCAGGGATATCAGCACTTTGTGGTCAACGTTCATCATTTCGCACAGCAGATTATCGATCATGTCGCATCCCAGCCCTATGCACCTATGGTGGCTATCAGCGACGAACGGGAGCAACTTCTTGAGACGGGTGGGGGACTCAAGCATGCAGCAAACCTGTTTCATGACGATGAGCCCATCCTGATTCACAATGTTGATGTGATTGACAATGTCGACTACCAGTGGATGGCTCGACAGCACATGCCCGACGAAGATGCCGTGCTGCTGGTGAGCAAGCGGGAAACCAGTCGCTATCTGCTCTTCGACAATGCCATGAGGCTGATGGGATGGAAAAACATAACGACGGGTGAGGTGAAGAGCCCTTATGAATATGTACGACGAACAGGAGGATTGTCACAGCACGGTGAACCGCTGAACATGTTTGCCTTCTCTGGTATCCACAGCTTCTCACCTAGGCTGTTCACACTCATGGACCGCTTCCCTGACCGTTTCCCCATCATGGATTTTTATCTGAGCATCTGTCATCGTGCTCATGTCGTGGGGCTGTTGAAAAACGACCTGCGCATGATGGATGTCGGCAAAACCGAATGCCTCTCGCAGGCAGACGCTTTCTTTCAGGAAATCAGTTGATTATTTACAATAGACTAACAATGAATCAGAAGATTATCATTCTAGACTTTGGTTCACAAACCACACAGCTCATCGGACGACGAGTGCGTGAGCTTGACACCTTTTGCGAAATACTGCCCTACAACAAGTTCCCTGGCGACAGTTCCGATGTGATTGGTGTCATACTAAGCGGATCGCCATATTCCGTCCATGATCCAGAGGCATTTAAGGTTGACCTCAGCCAGTTCATGGGGAAAATACCGGTCTTGGGCATCTGCTATGGGGCACAGTTCATTTCCCACTCGCTGGGAGGACGAGTGGAAAAAACAGATTCGAGGGAATACGGGAGGGCAAATCTCGAAACCGTCGATACCTCCAATGCCCTCTTCAAGGACTTTGAGCAACACTCGCAAGTGTGGATGAGTCACGGTGATACCATTACGGCCATACCGGAAGGCTTTCATACTATTGCATCTACAAAGGATGTCAGGCAGGCAGCATTCTGGGCACCAGCAGGGGAAAAGGCTGCTGTATGGGCTGTGCAGTTCCATCCGGAGGTGTTCCATACGCTACAGGGTAAACAGTTGTTGAAGAACTTTGTGGTTGATATCTGCGGTTCAAAACAGCAATGGTCTGCAGCATCATTTGTCGATACCACAGTAGCCGAACTGAAAAAGCAGTTGGCAGACGACAGGGTAATCCTGGGACTGTCAGGTGGTGTCGACTCTTCAGTTGCTGCTGTGTTACTCAACAAAGCCGTCGGCAACCGGCTGACGTGTATCTTCGTAGATCATGGCATGTTGCGCAAGAATGAGTTCCAGCAGGTGATGGACGACTATCGTGTCCTGGGACTAAACGTCATTGGCGTGGATGCCAGCCAGAAGTTCTTTGCCGATCTGGCAGGAGTCACAGATCCGGAAGAGAAACGTAAGATTATCGGTAGCGACTTTGTTGAGGTCTTCAATACAGAGGCAAAGAAAATAGCAGATGCCAAATGGCTAGCACAAGGCACGATCTATCCCGACCGGATAGAATCGCTGAACATAACAGGAAAGGTCATCAAGAGCCATCATAACGTTGGAGGGCTTCCAAAAGAGATGGACCTGCAGCTTTGCGAACCGTTGAAGTGGCTCTTCAAGGATGAAGTACGGAGGGTGGGACGTCAGCTGGGTATGCCCGAACATCTCATCACCCGCCATCCGTTCCCGGGACCAGGGCTGGCAGTTCGCATACTGGGTGATATAACCCCCGAGAAAGTACGGATTCTGCAAGATGCCGACGATATCTATATACGTGGCTTGCGTGACTACAAAGTCAGATTAAGTGGCGAGGAAGCACGTCGGGTGCTGGCAGCTGGTGTGCCTGCAGACATGCAGGATGGCACTATCGAAGTCTCTCTCTACGATCAGATATGGCAGGCAGGAGTGATTCTGCTCAGTTCTGTACGTTCCGTGGGGGTCATGGGTGATGAACGTACTTACGAGCATCCTGTAGCCTTGCGTGCCGTTACCTCTACGGATGCAATGACAGCAGATTGGGCACATCTGCCCTATGACTTCTTGGCTCATGTCTCCAATGAGATTATCAACAAGGTGCGTGGTGTCAACCGTGTCTGCTACGATATTTCCTCTAAACCACCCGCAACGATCGAGTGGGAGTAAGCCTGAGAGACGGATTGGCCTGGAAGAGAGATTACGGCTCACTCATAGAGAGATTACGGCTCACTCAAAGAGAGATTACGTCTCACACAAAGAGAGATTACGGCTCACTCCTAGCGAGATTACGGCTCACTCATAGAGAGATTACGGCTCACACATAGCGAGATTACGTCTCACTCATCGTGAGATTGCGGCTCACACATGAACAGGACGCTACTTGGTATTATCCGGGTAGCGTTCTGTCTGTCTATAAGAAGTCAAACCTTATTCGGAGGGTGACAAGTTTGCTTGCTATGCTTGGCCTGCTTCGATTTGCTTAAGTACGTTGACTGCTTCGCCTACAGAGTCGACGTTGGCGATGACCATCGAACGCTTGATACCATTACTGGTAGCATTCTCTCGCAGGATGCATCTGCGAGTATTATGGGTAGCATAATCAATGATGCGGTCAAAGATGCCACTTTGATAATATGGGCTGTTGGCAACAGAGACGAAATGGAGGAACATCCGTCCTTGTTTGAGCATGATTTTCTCGCATCCCAGCTGTTTGCCCAACCTGCGCAGAGGTACTACGTGAAGCAGTTCTTCTGCCACCGTTGGCATCTTCCCAAACCTGTCGATCATGCGTCTATGATAGGCTTCCAGTTCATTGTCGTCTCTGATATTGTCCAGTTCGCGATAGAGCAGCATGCGTTCCGAATCGCTAGGCACATAGCTGTCGGGGAAATACATTTCGAGATCGCTGTCCAGCATGCAGTCAGAGACATAGTCGCCTGTAAAGCTGATTTCTGACGTTGTGACATTACCTGTGGCTGTCTTGTTCTTGCGAGTATGCTCAGCATCTTTTATCTCTTCGTTGCGCAGTTCGGTCATTGCCTCGTTGAGTATTTTCTGATAGGTCTCATACCCCAGGTCGCTAATGAATCCGCTCTGCTCGGCCCCCAGCAGATTTCCCGCACCCCTGATGTCGAGGTCTTGCATAGCGATATTGATGCCGCTACCGAGTTCCGAGAAATTCTCCAGGGCCTCCAGTCGCCTGCGACTGTCTACGGGCAGAGCTGCCAATGGTGGTGCCAGCAGATAGCAAAAAGCCTTGCGGTTGCCACGTCCCACGCGTCCTCTCATCTGATGTAGGTCGCTCAATCCGAAATAATGTGCTCCATTGATGATAATGGTGTTCGCATTGGGGATGTCAATACCATTTTCGACGATGGTGGTGGAAAGCAGCACGTCATAATCGTAGTTGGAAAAGTCGAGCACGATCTTCTCGAGCTCATCAGGCTTCATCTGTCCGTGTCCTACGGCAACGCGGCAATCAGGGATATACTTGAGAATCATCTCCTTTAGCCTGGCCAGGTCACCGATTCGATTGTTGACGAAGAACACCTGTCCGTTGCGGCTCATCTCGAAGTTGATGGCATCTGTGACAATCTCTGCCGAGAAGGTGTGTATCTCTGTCTGGATAGGATACCTGTTGGGGGGAGGTGTCTGTATGACGCTCAGGTCACGGGCTCCTACCAGCGAGAACTGTAGTGTCCTTGGTATTGGCGTTGCACTCATGGTCAGCGTGTCGACATTGGTCTTCATCTGCCTTAGCTTCTCTTTGGTGCTCACACCGAACTTCTGCTCCTCGTCGATGATGAGCAATCCCAGGTCGTGGAATTTCACTTTCTTGCCTATGAGCTTATGTGTGCCGATAAGAATGTCTATCTTTCCCGCTTCGAGGTCTGCCAGCAGTTGTGTGGTTTGCTTTGCTGTTCGTGCCCTTGTGAGGTAGTCGACTCTGACAGGCATGTCTTTCAGTCGTCCTACGAAGGTGTGGTAATGCTGATATGCCAGCACGGTCGTTGGCACCATCACGGCTACTTGTTTGCCGTCTACAGCAGCCTTGAAGGCAGCCCGGACAGCAACCTCCGTCTTACCGAATCCCACATCGCCACACACCAGCCGGTCCATAGGTGTGGACTTCTCCATATCGGCTTTCACGTCCTGGGTTGCCTTCAGCTGGTCGGGGGTGTCCTCATAGAGGAAGCTGGCCTCCAGCTCATGTTGCAGATAGGTATCGTGGCTAAAGGCGAACCCGCGCTGATGCCGACGGGTGGCATAGAGCTTGATCAGGTCGCGGGCTATGTCCTTGATATGTTTCTTCGTGCGCTCCTTCAGGCGTTCCCACTGTCCTGTGCCCAGTGTCGACAGACGGGGTTGCTGACCGCCGTCCTGCGACTTGTATTTCGACACCTTGTAGAGAGCATGGATACTGACGTAGATGGCATCGCCTCGCTGGTAGATGATTTTGATCATCTCCTGATAGCTCGTGGTGCCTTGCGCAGAAGTGATGGGCATGCGTACTAGTCCTCCGAACTTGCCGATGCCATGATCGACGTGCACTACGAAGTCGCCAATCTCAAACTGCTGTATCTCCTTCAGCGTGAGGGCTACCTTGCCACTTCGTGCCTTGTCGCTCTTGAGATTGTATTTGTGGAAACGGTCAAAGATCTGATGGTCGGTAAACAGACAGAGTTTCAGGTCGTTGTCCACGAACCCCTCGTGCAGCGTCTTGTTGACACCCATGAATGCTCGCTTTGTGGCGGTGGCTTTCTCGTCGGATGTCTCGAGGATATCCTTTAGTCGTTCTATCTGCTTCGTGCTGTCTGCCAGGATATAGAGTTTGAATCCTTTCAGCAGATAGTCGTCGAGCGATTGCTTCAGCAGGTCGAAGTTCTTGTGGAAGAGGGGCTGGAACGAGGTGCTGAAGCTGATGGTGGCCGATGCCTTCTGCTTTCCTGGCATACTGCTGGCGGTAGGCTTGAGCTCTATGGTGCGAAAACGCTCGCTGTCGCTGGCAAATTGTGTGCCGGTGATCATCTGGCTGTCGCGATGCATGTCCTGCTCTATCTGGCGGGCTTCCTGTTCGGTTGCCGTCTCCAGTCTTTCCTTGATGGCCTGCTGCGAGAATCCGTCCTGATAGATTTGCTCTATGCTTTCGCGTATAAAGGTATAGTCCTTGAACACCAGCATGGCGTCGTCGGGCAGGAATTTCATCAGCGACTCCTTCTGCGTTTCTGATGTCAGTTCCGGCACGATGTCCACTCGCTGCTTACGTTCCCTCGACAACTGGTTCTCTACTTCAAACGTTCGTATAGAGTCGATTTCATCGTCAAAGAAGTCGATGCGGAACGGGTATTCGTGACTATAGCTGAAAATGTCAAGAATACTGCCGCGAAGTGCAAACTGCCCAGGTTCGTAGACATAGTCAACCTCTCTGAACCCCAGTGTGCGTAACGATTCCAGCAGCTCTTCGTTGTCTATGACCTGTCCTTGCTCCAGCGACAGCGTGCGGGTGTCCAGCTGCCGCCGGGTGACCACCATTTCTGCCAGCGCCTCGGGGTAGCTGACCACGTAAAGTGGCGACGGCTCTTGCTTGCTGTTGCGGACGTTGAGTGCCGAGAGCACCTCCGTGCGTAGAATCTCACTTGCCGGATCCTTCTGTCCGTATTTGATGGCCCGCCTATATGACGATGGGAAGAATAGCACGTGGCTCTCGCCCATCAGTTGTGTCAGATCGTGATAGTAGTAGCCTGCCTCCTCGGCATCTTGCATGATGAATACAAACGGCCTGACACTCTTCAGGGCGCTGAATATCACGGCTGCCGACGAGCCCAGGAGTCCTTCCAGCGCTATCGTGTCGACCGATTTCTTTCCAATGGCCTTCTCTAGCGCCTTCACCTTGGGCGAATAGCTATAGAGGGCTTGCAGTTCTTTTATTTCCATTCTTTTATCTTACAGGGGGATAAGGCTGGCTCTGGCTCCACACGGAGATGCCGATGCTAAGGCTGGGGCTGAAATGATAGTGCAGCGATGCGCCAATCTTGTCACCCACGTCGTTGAGCCAGTATAGCTGGTAGGGCAGGCGAGGCTCTATCAGCGATTTCTGTACAAAGGCCGTCGTCTCCCAGTGGTTGTCAATACGGTAATCGAGCAGAGCTGTCACACCAGCGTCGCGCAGCTGGCTACCATTGTAGTTGAGCAGCTGGCTATAGCCGCCGAGGGCATACGACAGCCTGGGCGTGATGCTTCCGGCATAGGCCAGCGACAGGCCATAGCCGAATCCGCTACCACCATGATGGCCAAGACCGAAAATGGCTGCCGTTGACAGCGAGGCGTTTAGACCCTTGTGTAATGGCCAGCTGCCGAAGCCTCCTGTCAGCGGGCTAGGCCAATAGGCATTGAGGGGCATCATGTCGTAGACAAAACGCTGTGGCATACGCAGTTGCAGGCTGTCGCAACGGTAGTCGGCATCGACCGCGCTCTCGTTCGCTATCGAAGCGTCTACGGCAGAAAATGGTGTGCTGGTAGCTGTGTCATCGACACGATAGGGCATATCACCGACATCCTCCTGAGCCATAGAAATCGTGCCCGACAAAAACATCGACGATAGTACAATCAGCCGAAAGATTAACGTTATTCCCTGATACATCTTTCTTATTTTCTGCAAAAGTACACAATTCCAAGCGGATAGCCAAATAAAACGTTTCTTTTTAGCATTTTTTGCTCTCTCCTTGCATTTCTGAAGGATTGCTTCTCGGGTTTCGTCCTTTTTTCACCACGATAGCCAGAAGCCTTTTCTGCCTGCTGCCATAGATATGACAGGGGGTTCCTGCCCTTGGGCGGCTATGCCAAAGGGTAAAAATAGACGAAAAGACGAAAATCTTTTCATAAAATGATGGAAATAGCAGCTTTATTGCTAACTTTGCATCTTAAAAAATAAAAATCGAACATTATGGAATTGATAGCTAGCTTTAAGGTCAACCATCTGAAGTTGTTGCCTGGGTTGTATGTGTCGAGGAAAGACAAAGTAGGGGAGGAAACGGTAACTACATTCGACCTGCGGTTTACCGCCCCCAACATAGAACCTGTCATGGATGTACCAGCTGTACATACTATCGAGCATTTGGGTGCTACTTTTCTGAGGAACAGCAGGTTGAAGGATGAGGTTGTGTATTTCGGCCCTATGGGTTGTAGAACCGGCTTTTACTTTATCATTGCTGGCGACTACAGCTCAGAGGCTGTTTTCCCTCTAGTAGAAGAGATGATCCGTTTCATCATCGATTTTGAGGGGGACATACCAGGAGCAACACCTGAGCAATGCGGGAACTATCAGGATCAGAACCTGGATATGGCCAAATACTATGCCAGAAACTATCTGCAGGCATTGGCACATCGCAGGTTTGTATATCCCTGATATTCCCTCTATTCCGGAGTATCCGGCGGGTTCGGATTCTCTGCAATGAAGCAAGATTTTGTCTGATTTGACATTGTTTTGTCGTTTTTCTTGTCAGTTTGCAAAAAAAATGCTATCTTTGTAGCGCTTTAGAAACTATTAATTAAGAAATGAAAGAGTATTCACCTTATTTCAACCCTGAGCTCGAGACCATGAGTCGTGATGCGCTGGAGGCCCTCCAGCTGGAACGTCTGCAGCAGACGGTGCGCCATTGTCTGAACTCGGAGTTCTATCAGAAGCGCTTTGCCGAGCTGGATTTGTCGGTTGACGATATCAAGACGCTCGATGATGTGCGCAAGTTGCCGTTTACCACGAAGGAAGACCTTCGCGAGAACTATCCCTTTGGCCTGGCATGTGTACCCATGAGGGATTGCACACGTCTTCACTCCTCAAGTGGCACCACGGGCAATCCTACCGTTGTGCTCCACACCAAGAAGGACCTTGACGAATGGGCCAATGCTGTGGCTCGCTGTCTGTGGATGGTTGGCTCGCGACCAGAGGACGTATTCCAGAATTCTGCCGGCTATGGAATGTTTACTGCAGGGCTGGGCTTCCAGTATGGTGCCGAGAAGGTGGGCATGCTTACCGTTCCTGCCGCTGCCGGCAACACCACAAGGCAGATCAAGTTCATACGCGATTTCGGTACAACCGTGCTTCATGCCATCCCATCATACGCCTCACGTATCTTCGAGGTCATGCAACAGGAGGGCTGCGACCCCCGCAAGGACACACAGCTGAGGGTGCTCTGCATCGGTGCTGAGCCTCATAGCGAGGAACAGCGTAAGCGTATAGAGGACAACCTGGGCGTGAAAGCCTACAACTCATACGGCATATCCGAGATGATGGGACCTGGCGTGGCCTTCGAGTGCCCTGAGCAGAATGGCCTGCACATCTGGGAGGACTACTTCATCGTGGAGATCATAGACCCCGTGACGCTGGAACCCGTGCCCGACGGACAGCTGGGCGAGCTGGTACTGACCACCATCAACCGCGAGGCGATGCCACTGTTGCGCTATCGTACACGAGACCTGACGCGCATCTTGCCGGGTGAGTGCGCCTGCGGACGTCATCACAGGCGCCTGGCACGCTTGCAGGGACGTTCTGACGACATGATGATACTGAAGGGAGTGAACATCTTCCCCATCCAGATTGAGAAGATCCTGCTGAAGTTCAAGGAGCTGAGCACCGACTATCTCATCACGCTGGAGACTCGCGAGGGCAACGACATGATGACTGTCGAAGTGGAGCTGGCAGGAATGTTCACCGACGACTATTCGCGGCTTCAGCAGCTGGAGAAAACCATCACACGCCTGCTGAAGGACGAGATTCTGATCACTCCCAAGGTGCGCCTGGTGCCGAAGGGGACGCTAGCTGTGAGTGACGAGAAGAAGGCTGTCAGAGTGAAAGACCTGCGTAAGCTGTTCTGATGATACTATTTACAAACCTAATACACAAACAACAATGACAATCCATCAGTTATCCATTTTCATTGAAAACAGAAGCGGCACCCTGATCAAGGTGCTCGAAGTACTGAAGGAGCAGAAGATCCAGATCGTGGCATCTACCATTGCCGATACCGCCGAGTATGGCATCTATCGACTCATCTGCTCAGAACCGCTACGTGCTTACGACGAGCTGAAGAAGGCTGGGGTGGCAGTGGCTCTTAGTGATGTGCTCGCTATCGAGCTGGACGACGAGCCAGGATGCGCTGCTGATGCCGTGAAGCTCTTCAGCGATGCAGGCATCAGCATCACCTATATGTATACCTTCCTGTTGCGCGGTAAGGGCATCATGGTCTTCCGCACCAACAATCGTGAGAAAGCGAAGGAAACCATCATCCTGAACAACCTGCGGTTCGTAGCAGAGCAGGACCTGAGCAAGTGGGTATAAGCCCCTGAGACTCATCGGTGATAAAAAGAGCAACTGCCTGGCTGTCCGGGTGGTTGTTCTTTGTTTTGAGCAACTGCCTGGCTTTCCAGGTGGTTGTTCTTTGTTTTGAGCAACTGCCTGGCTGTCCGGGTGGTTGTTCTTTGTTTTGAGCAACAGCTTGGCTGTCCGGGTGGTTGTTCTTTGTTTTGAGCAACTGCCTGGCTGTCCAGAGTGGTTGTTCTTTGTTTTGAGCAACTGTCTGGCTGTCCGGGTGGTCGTTCTTTGTTTTGAGCAACTGCCTGGCTGTCCGGGTGGTTGTTCTTTGTTTTGAGCAACTGCCTGGCTGTCCGGGTGGTTGTTCTTTGTTTTGAGCAACTGCCTGGCTGTCCGGATGGTTGTTCTTTGTTTTGAGCAACTGTCTGGCTGTCCGGGTGGCGTTCTTTGTTTTGAGCAACTGCCTGGCTGTCCGGGTGGTTGTTCTTTGTTTTTGTCCACTTTCTTTTTTGATATGACAATTCCGCTCTTCGGCTCCGATGTCCTGCAGGACATCAGGACCTAAAATCCTGCAAGGGTTGATGCGCGATTTGTAATTTTAACCGGGTGTAGTATGTCGGTTGGAATTTCAGCCCACATGTTTTCTCCCACACAGCCTCATGTTTCTGATAGCCAGATCACCTCTTTTGCACCCCGACTCGCTGACGATGACGGCATTCGAATTGCAGCTCGAACCACTGTCGCGATTCACGACGGTGGTTTTGGCATCCTCGTGGATAATAGTCATCGTCTGCCTTCTGTGTTCTCCCCACTAAATCGATGAGTCCCTGTTTCAGGGAGTCATCCTCATCGACGTGTGTAGCGATGGCCTTCCCCCAAGGGGTGTCGTGATTCACGTCCCCCCTTATCTTCAAAGGGTGTAACGTTTCGTTATCCCCTTCCCTTTCTTGTCACCTTTTGTTTGAACATCGGGGACAGCACGAACCACGAATCAGTCCGGATGGCGTTCTGTTCGTTGCTGCTTGCAGCAACCCCCGCCAGCATCCCGTCAGCCCTCCCCGCCATTCACCCACTTTCAAAATGTAAAATATTTTCACTTACCAATTTCTCACCCCCTCCTCGTTTTGTAAAGTAAATTTACCAACCTTAGTCAAGATTTTACAACCACTTGAAAGTCAACTCATTGTTCCTACTCTCCATCCATCATATCAACCTCCACCCACTCGCTGTCGATGAGGGATCAGCAGGGGGAAGTCTTCGTGCTGCCACCCGGATATTGAACCGTTCTTTCACATGGCGCAAATTTGCGCCATGTGATTTTCTCCCAGGTCACTTCGCATGCTCCACCATTCGCCATATTATCGACTCCAGACGTGAGCTGAAATTCAGCCCAAGTTCTTTCTCCCATGCCGGCTCCATGTTTCGGATGTCACGGCATCACATCCTTGTGCTGCTACTCCCCACGCTAGCCTGTCATTGAGTAAGAGTAGATGCAGACTTCCCCTGCGGGGAGCCCGGCGCAAATTTGCGCCCGTTATGGCAATCAGCTGAAATTTCAGCCGGTTGGACACTCATCGCAAATTTGAGCTCAGTAGGCATCCGTGGCCCTGTTCCCGCTGTTGCCGTTCTCGTTCCAGTTCCTCCCATTGGAGCACCAACTTGGCACGTGCGGCTAAGGCCATGCGGACACCGCGTAGCCACCAATAGCGGACATCGCGCAGCCACTCCCCTCCCTTCTGAGGGGAGGGGTAGGGGTGGGGTACCGCAACGAGGAGGCCCGCAACGAGGGGTCTGCAAAGAGAAAGCCATCCAAAAGATTTAGCCAG
>JAIKWS010000061.1 GCA_024684515.1 Prevotella sp. | reverse complement strand
TTTGTACACCCGCAGGGGCTCGAACCCTGGACACCCTGATTAAGAGTCAGGTGCTCTACCAACTGAGCTACGGGTGCATGCTTTCTTGTTTTGCGGGTGCAAAGGTACTTACATTTTTTGAAATGACAAAACTTTTGAGTTACTTTTTTTCAGAAACATGAAAAAAATGCTCATCTGCTTGCATGGAAACCCTCAAGATTGTCATATTTCCGAGCCATCATGCGTACATAGATGTTTCGCAACCACCAAGGATGGGCAATCGTGAGCACCAGTCCCAGCAGAGCCACGATGACATAGGCCACCTCTTCGGAAGTGAACAAAAGCACTATACCCACAATGAGTAGCGGTAGCAACATGCCCAGCAGTTCGATGAACAACTGGAATCCACTCTCTACACCATTCTTGCCGGCGACCTTGGAATCGAGGGGTAATGTCTGCTTATTGTACACCGCCAGCTGGAACATGATGAGATACCCCAGGCCACTGGTAAGCAGCAAGTAGGCAAGCACCATCATGATGGTGAACTTACCGCTGATGACAGCAGGCAGCATGATGAGCAATGGCACAACAAGAATGACAACATGAAAATAGTACTTTGCCTTTAGCAACATCAGGATATTCTCACGTTGCGTCATCAGCAGATCAATGTAATTACCTTCGGGTCCCATAACCTTGGTGAGTGCTGTCATAGCATAGATAGAGAAGCAATAGTAGCACCAGAAATTGAGTATCCAGCGTCCTTCGTAGACATCTGTATAGGTGATGATGGCAGATAGCATGATGATGAGTCCAAGACTCATAAGCACGCGACTACGTATGGCCTTATTGCGCATGATACTCTTGAGTTCCAACTTAAGATATTCTCCTGTCTGGCCGAATCGCTCAAGGAAAGTGAACTGCGACACATGTTTGATAGCCGTTGACTTTTTCTCCTGTCGAGAGATCTCACGATGTATCAAATGGTACTGTAGATACCTGTTGAATAGCAGGAAAGCGACCAGTGCAGCCAGCAGCAAGAAAACCAGCAGCCACAGCAGCGGAGCCGTAGAGAAGAATCCGATGATGGCGTTTGCCGGCACTAGGATGTCGTCGCACAACAACAATGGTGGCACGATGGCAGCTGCATAGACAGCCGCAGGCAACAGCCACCATAGCAACGACTGGTTGATGAGTGTCCTGACCAGCAGATACCACTGGCTGTTGAGCATAACCATGAGCTGGGCACATATGACTACTGCCAGCACCATCCAGAAAGAAATTCCACCAACGACGAGAATAAAGGCATAGGGAAGGAACATGCAAAGCCACAAGAAGTTATAGCTGCTGGTGACCAACATGAGGAGGTAGGCTTCTACCACCGTCATAGCCGGCATTGGCATCAGCAGATAGGGTTTGATGAAGACCATTGGCGTCTGCTGAGCCATCAGACGGAGCAAGAAGTCCAAGACGAGCAAAAGTGGCAGCAGCACCAACAGCAATGATGGCTCATCACTTTCCGTTGCCATCGACCCGAAGGCGGCTCCCAGGAATATCATATATGCTCCTAAGAAGGCAGCACCAATATACATCAACACTTTGGCCACTTTGTTCTGCTCAAGGGCAGGATGGCGTTTTTCGTTCAGTTTGGCATTACGCCTCAACAGACGGTATATCTTGAAACGGTTCATCAGCGGAGGTCGATTATTTCTGCATCAGGATAGGCATTGGCATCGAAGCTGAACTTCGAATCGGGCACAGGCTCGTTCTTCAGTCGTGAAATGGTGAAGGTGGTCCACTTGTTCCCTACCAGCATCTTGATCTCCTTGGGTGCATAAGTCGATTTGTCGACGGTTACAAAGGCTTCTTTGATCTTCAGCTGCTTATCTGTAGCAGTAAGATGGATGTTGTAGACAGAGGCAGCAGTTGTCATTGTTGTGGAATAGCCCGACTTATACATATTTATAAAATGATAGGGGTTGAGCGTTTGCAACTGCTGTGTAGTAGGCTTGGAGATATTGACCTCCTCATTGCTGGCCATATAAGTCCAGAGAGTCGTTCCGTCGAACCACATGGTAGTGGCATTGGAGAGCATATAGAACTTCTTTCCCTTGATGGAGATGGTGCCCGCGGCATTGCCGTACTGTGCACTCTCCATCGAGAACTGGGCAGTAACGCCATTACGATGACTGATGGTAGCTGCACACTTGTCGAGCACTTCAGTAGGTGTCAAGGCAAAAGACTTGAGACCCATGAGGAGCATCATTGAAATCGCAAAAACAATCTTATTCATTTCTTTATTCATATTTTAATTTCCAATATACATTCAAAAAGGCATGTTCTCCTTTCCTGAAGACATCCGATGGTCTCACCACAAGTGATCATGATTTGTGTAAAGAGGTCAGCAGATTCTCAAGACTCAACTCGTCGGGGATGAGTACCTCACGTGGCTTGGAGCCATGTGCCTGCCCTACTACACCGGCTTTCTCTAGCATGTCCATCAGTCTTCCCGCACGATTATATCCAATAGAGAACTTTCGCTGTATGAGACTGGTTGAGCCGCTGCCACTGCTGACGACGAGTCTGGCTGCATCGTCAAACATTGGGTCAAGGTGTCTGAGATCGACATCGTCAGCCCCACTTTCAGACGTTTCACCCCCCTCGACAATAGGTTCAGGTAGTTCGAATGGCTCAAGATAGCCCTGCTGTTGTGAAATAAAGGTATTGATATCTACCACTTCCGGTGTATCGACAAAAGCACATTGCACACGAATAGGATCATTGCCCTGCAGATAGAGCATGTCGCCCCTACCAATAAGCTGCTGAGCTCCCATTCGGTCTAGAATGGTCTTCGAGTCGATGCCCTGACTGACCTTAAAGGCAATACGTGCCGGGAAGTTGGCCTTGATGGTACCAGTAATAATATTGGTGGTGGGTCGCTGTGTAGCGATAATCATGTGTATGCCTACAGCACGTGCCTTCTGTGCGATACGGGCGATAGGCAACTCAATATCCTTTCCTGCTGTCATAATCAAGTCACCATACTCGTCGATGACCACCACGATATACGGCATGAACTTATGGCCATTTTCAGGATTGAGCTGGCGAGCTATGAATTTCTTGTTGTAATCCTTGATATTTCGCTCACCAGCCTTCATCAACAGCTCGTAGCGTGCATCCATCTCCACGCAGAGTGACTGCAGGGTGCGGATAACCTTCGAGGTGTCAGTGATGATAGGCGTCTGAGCCTCTTCCGGCAGGGCAGCCAGGAAATGCTTGTCAATGGTTCGATAGACAGAAAACTCCACCATCTTGGGATCCACGAGGACAATTTTCAGTTCAGCAGGATGTTTCTTATAGAGCAGAGAGGTCAGTATGGCATTCAGGCCAACAGACTTACCCTGTCCAGTAGCACCTGCTACAAGCAAGTGTGGTGCCTTTGCCAGGTCAAACATGAACACCTCGTTGGTAATTGTCTTGCCCATGGCACAAGGCAGCTCCATCGTGGTCTCCTGGAATTTCTTCGAGTTGAGGATCGACTCCATAGATACAATATTCGCCTTGGCATTCGGCACCTCCACGCCAATGGTGCCCTTACCTGGGATAGGAGCAATGATACGGATTCCAAGAGCTTTCAGGCTCAGTGCGATATCGTCTTCCAGTCCACGTATCTTAGAAATGCGCACCCCAGGTGCAGGTGTAATCTCATAGAGGGTGATTGTTGGTCCAACGGTAGCCTTTATACTGCTGATCTCGATGCCAAACGTACGTAGCACCTCAACGATGCGGTTCTTGTTGGCTGTCTGTTCCGTCATGTCAATATAAGGTTTCCCGTCTTCCTCATAATGCTTGAGCAGGTCGAGGGTTGGATAGTGGTAGTTCTCCAGATCGCGCTTCGGATCGTAAGGTTCCATCGCCTTGGTGCCCTTCTGCACCAGATTGCCTCCCTCTGCCTTCTCCTCGTCTTCCGCTATCTGTACATCCATCCCCAACTCCTCGTTGTCCTTCCTGGTACGACGAATGGGCTTTACAGGTACTTCGTCAGTATCCGTACTGCTGACTACAGGCTGGTCGTCATTGAACTCAACAGTCTGTGTCTCAGGATTATCAAAGACAAGAGGGTCTTCCACTGTTTCTATCTGACGTTCATAGGAATCAACCACCTCATCGGGGTCGTTGTTGGTGACCTTGAACTTCACCTTTTCGAGGAACTTCTTAGGATTGAGTATTTTACGTATCCATTCGTAGGTCTCGGCACTGATATACGACAGGAATAGTAGTGCAATGACAATGAGCACGGCAGCCAGCCCCGGTACCCCCACAAAGCCCTCTATCCACTTGCCCACCATCAGGCCATGATCGCCCCCCAGGCAGAAATGACTGCCCGCAAACATTGGAGACACAAACTTAGCCAAGGCGATAGATGTCCACAACATAACGAGCATCAAGCACATGAACCACTTGAGCAGATTGGGCTTGAACGCCTTCATCAGCCGCAGGGACACGAGGAACAAGAAAACAGGCACTAGGAAAGCAGGAATGCCAAAACACTTCTTAATAAAGAAATAAGACGTGTAGGCACCCAGAGATCCACAAGCATTCTTGAACTCACCATTTTGATTCGCCATCTCTCCCGTTCGCAGATTCTCAATGATACTCATATCTGCCTGTCCTGTAGTAAAGAAAGAAATAAACGACAAAATCATGCAGCATGATATCGCAAACAGCAGCATGCCGACAAAAAAACGCAATCGTTCATTCTGAAATATCTGAGTGAATTTCGACAATCCCAATGCTCCCATGAAACCAGGACGTGACTCATCCATTTTTGTTGTTTTCTTTTTCTTCTTAGCCATCAAATGTGTCGTTTTCGTTAATTCTTGTGCAAAATTAGCGTAAAAAAATAAGATACCATCATAAAATCACATTTTTTTTGTATTTTTGCACGTCGAAAAGAAAAAACAATGACAAAGATTATCTACAACAAATACGAAAAAAGCAAGATTTCATCGCTTCCTGTAGCTGAATTTCCTGGTCGCATTATCGTAGTGCTCACTGCCAGCCAGGCAGAACGGGCAGTTGACTATCTGCTGTCGTGCTCCATTCTTGGCTTCGATACCGAAACACGTCCTTCCTTTCATCGTGGAGTACAGCACAAAGTAGCGCTACTCCAGGTTTCCAGTGAAGACACATGTTTCCTGTTCCGACTGAACCATACAGGCCTCACTCCTGCCATCGTCCGTCTGCTTGAAGATGCCACACTGCCCAAAATCGGACTCTCCTGGCACGACGACCTGAATTCTCTGCACAAGATTGGCAATTTCAAGGCAGGCAACTTCATAGACATACAACACTACATCCTGGATCTGGGTATCGAAGACCTCAGCCTGCAGAAGATATATGCCAACCTGTTTGGGCAGAAGATCAGCAAGCGTCAGCAACTAAGCAACTGGGAGGCCGACATTCTCAATGACAAGCAGAAAATATATGCCGCTACTGATGCGTGGGCATGTATCAAGATCTATAAGGAGATCATTCGCCTCAAGCAGAATGGCGAGTATCAACTCATCAATAAAGGTCAACAGCATGAAACAAGTCTATCTGAAGAGAGGTAAGGAAGAAAGTCTGCTCCGCTTCCACCCGTGGGTATTTTCCGGAGCACTTCACCATGTTGATGACGACATCAACGAAGGAGATACCGTTGACGTCATTACCAGCAACGGGCAATACATAGCAACAGGGCACTATCAGCAGGGCTCTATAGCCGTACGCATACTCAGCTTCAACAATGACCACATCGATGATGCTTTCTTTCACATGCGGCTACAGCAGGCAATGGAAGCAAGAAAGGCCATCGGACTCGTTGACAACCCTCAAACCAATGCCTACAGGCTGGTACACGGTGAGGGTGACATGCTGCCTGGACTAATCATTGACATCTATGGACAGACTGCCGTGATGCAGGCTCACAGCATTGGCATGCACAAGCAGAGGATGGTGATAGCACAGCAGCTTGTAGACGTGATGCAGGGACGTATAGCACACGTCTATTACAAAAGCGAAACCACACTGGCATTCATGGAACCAGAAAACGGATACATCATAGGAGGCAGCAACGAGAATACGGCACTAGAGAATGGTCTACGCTTCTATGTTGACTGGCAGCGTGGACAAAAGACCGGCTTCTTCGTCGATCAGCGTGACAATCGCAAGCTGCTAGAGCACTATGCCAAAGGCAGACGGGTACTAAATATGTTCTGCTATACTGGTGGATTCTCGTTCTATGCCATGCGAGGAGAAGCCCTGCAGGTGCATTCTGTCGACAGTTCTGCCAAAGCCATTGAACTGACCCGTCGCAACGTAGACCTGAACTACAATGGCGATCCTCGCCATGAGGCCTTCTGCGACGATGCCTTCCATTTCCTGGACGGCCTGTCATCAGCCCGTATGGCAACTGATGGCACACCCCCACCCTATGACCTTATCATCCTCGATCCACCGGCATTTGCAAAACATCGGGGTGCTCTGCACAATGCGCTGAAAGGATATACCCGTCTCAACGAAAAGGCATTCGAGAAGATTGCCTCTGGCGGTATCCTCTTCACGTTCTCATGCTCTCAGGTAGTAACGAAAGACCATTTCCGCAATGCCGTTTTCACTGCAGCAGCACAGGCTGGTCGCAGTGTGCGCATACTTCATCAGCTCCACCAGCCTGCTGACCATCCCATCAATATTTACCACCCAGAAGGAGAATATCTGAAAGGACTCGTGCTGTACGTCGAATGAACCCATGACATGAGTATTGTAGAAACAATAGCAAAATTCATAGAACAAAACCAACTGATGGACCACGAACGGCTACAACTGGTGGCCATTAGTGGAGGTGCTGATAGTGTCTGCCTGTTAAGGATACTGCAACAACTGAACTATCGAATCGAGGCTATACACTGCAACTTCCATCTGCGTGGTGAAGAGAGCAATCGTGACGAACAATTCGTCAAAGAACTATGCCAAAAACTTAACGTTGAACTACACTTAATCCATTTTGACACAAAAACTTACGCAGAAACGCATAAAGTAAGTATCGAAATGGCTGCACGAGAATTAAGATACCACTATTTCGAGCTGTTGCGACACGATCTGAACGCAGAATGCGTGTGTGTAGCACATCATCAAGACGATTCCGTCGAAACCATTCTGATGAATCTGCTAAGAGGCACTGGCATACATGGACTCACAGGCATCAAACCACGCAATGGGCACATCGCACGTCCGCTGCTATGCGTCAGCCGACAAGATATAGAGCAGTGGCTCACTAACATCGGCCAGCAATATATTACCGATTCCACCAACTTGGTAGCAGATATCGTACGCAACAAGCTTCGGCTAAATGTATTACCCCAGTTGAACGACATCACTCCTTCTGCCGTCAGCAACATCTTGACAACAGCCCGCAGGCTTGCCGAAGCTGCACGTGTCTACGACGATGCCATCAGCCATCAACTTGAGTGTTTAGACAACAATGGTTCCATAGATATTCAGCAGCTGCTGAAGACACCATCAGCAGAAGCTATCCTGTATGCTTGGCTTGCTCCCGTAGGCTTCTCCCCGTCTGTCATCGAGTCCATCACGAACCGTCTGCCCGTGGCTCAGACAGGTCGCCAATGGAGTTCTGCCACACACCAGCTGACTGTACATCAGGGACGACTGGTGCTGGATACCATCACTGCCCCAGTTCAACCCCTACAGATACCTGAGACGGGCAACTATGTCTTCAACAACGAAAAAGAATGCCTGCATCTACAACTCCTTGAGGGCTGTCAGATAGAACGAGATATACATACTGCTTGCCTGGACGCATCGAAAGTCCGTTTCCCATTGACGCTACGTCCCACGCAAGCAGGTGACCGATTCCAGCCTTTCGGTATGCGAGGAAAGAAACTGGTGAGCGACTTTCTCACCGATCTCCACATCTCATTGCCCCAGAAGCGACACCAGTTGGTAATTACCGATGCTACAGACCGTATCGTATGGTTGGTGGATCATCGTCCCGACCAGCGATTCTGCATTGACAATACCACGTCCCAAACCCTTACTATCCATCATGAACGACGTTAAGATTATCAACGATCCCGTCTTTGGCTTTATCCGCATCCCACGTGGTTTGCTCTACGACATCGTGGCGCACCCCCTCTTCCAGCGTCTGAACCGCATCAACCAGCTAGGCCTGGCATCCGTTGTCTATCCTGGTGCTCGCCACACCCGTTTTCAGCACTCGCTAGGTGCCTTTCACCTGATGAGCGAGGCCATTCTGTCGCTACAGCAGAAAGGACAGTTTATCTTCGATAGCGAGGCAGAGGCCGTACAGGCAGCCATACTGATGCACGACATAGGGCACGGCCCGTTTTCGCATGTCTTGGAGAACACACTCATTAGGGGCATCTCCCACGAACACATCTCATTGATGATGATGGAACAAATCAACCACGACCTGCACGACCAGCTGGGAATGGCTATTTCCATATTCAAGGACGACTATCCCAAGCGTTTCCTCCACCAGCTCATCTCCAGCCAGCTAGACATGGACCGTCTTGACTACCTGCGTCGCGACTCCTTCTTCACTGGGGTTACTGAGGGAAATATTGGATCAGCCCGAATCATCAAGATGCTCAATGTCGTTGACGACCGTCTGGTAGTAGAACAAAAAGGCATCTATTCGCTGGAAAACTACCTTACCACCCGACGGCTTATGTACTGGCAAGTATATCTGCACAAGACAGCCGTAGCCTACGAGAAGGTGCTGGTGAATATGTTGCGCAGAGCCAAATACCTCGAAAGCGAGCACCACCAGTTGTTTGCCTCCCCAGCCCTATCCTACTTTCTCAGGAACGATGTTGACAGGCAATGGTTCAGTGAGCACGAGGAAGCGCTACACTATTATGAGGAACTTGACGATAGCGACATCTGGAGTGCCATGAAAGCCTGGCGACATGATGACGACCGCATCCTGGCTACTCTGGCAGCAGACATGCTCGACCGTCGCATCTTCCGTGTTGAAGTGCACGATCAGCCCATCGCCACCACACGCATTGAAGAACTGCAGCAGGAGATAGCAAGAAAAATGGATATCCCCATCGAGGACACCCAGTATATGATGAGTGTTGTGACACTGAGCAAGGATATGTATTCCACTTTAGAAGACTCGATCGACATTCTTTATAAGGATGGAACCATCCGCGACATCGTAGACGCATCAGAGCTGTTCAACGTCGAACTGCTCTCACACAAGGTCAGCAAATACTACCTCTGCTATCAACGCTTCTAGCCCTATTTCTGCCTGAACACCTTACGCATCCTTCTGACAGCCCGATCGCGTATCTGTCGCACTCGTTCCCTCTTCAGTCCCATGTCCTCGGCAATCTCCGCCATTGTCAGATGTTCCTGGCCAATGCCGAAATAAGCCACCACCACACGTGTCTCCCTCTCGTCCAGACTGCGTAGTGCACGTTCTATCTGCTGTTCGTCTGATGCACTGTAGGCTCGTCCGTCGGCCAGTGGCGAATTTGCGTCAATAAGCACGGAGAGCAGGCTGACATTGGGCTTGGCACCAAGTGGAGCATCCAACGACCGCTTCTGCCCGTTGGCCCGGCTTTCCAGCATCTGCTCAGAGCTCTCTCGAAGAATTGCTTTCTCTATGGCCCTGCGGATATACACGACAGCAAACCCCGCAAAACGTAGGTTCCGCGAACCATCATATTTGCCGGCAGCCTTCACCAGCCCCATGTTTCCTTCGCTAATCAGGTCGTCGATAGCCAGTCCTTGCCCTTGATATTCGCGGGCTATGTGAACCACCAGACGAAGATTGGATTCCACCAGTTTGCTCAGTGCTCTGGAATCTCCCTTCAGCACACGAGCCGACAACGCACGCTCCTGCTCCTCAGTCAGCAATTCATGGCTGCCCATCTCTTCAAAGAATTGTTTCAATCTGTTCTCTTCCATATCGTCAACAAAGATAGCTATAATCTGACGAAAAACAAGCAGAGTGAGCCTCTTTTAACTTTCTTTACACAATTGGTTGAACTTAAGAAAGTCATCAAAAGGATTGTCGCAGATGTTTGCCTTCCCATGTATGTCTGTGTAGCCTGGCAGAAATGACAGATCTGTGGTTGGACAGTCCCACTTCAATTGCCACAACTCTTAGGCCAGCAAAAATGTAAAATAAAAATCATGATCCATAGAATCCCGTTCTTTCATCAGGATTTTCCCGCTATACTAGGAAAAATTATCTCGCTCACTAGGAAAAAATATTTCTCTAGTTATTGCGCAAAATCTGTCACGTTATGCCGTTTTCGCAGTTCTCCTTTACCTGCCCGATTTTGTAAAGTATTTTACATCAAGGTACAAGCCTTTCCGCCAGATGCAAGAGCCGATGATCTACCACCTTCTATGTTCTATCGCTTGTCAATATATTCATATTCACTGCCATAACTGCTGCGTGGGAATACGAAAAGATCGTCACTGATACCTCCCGACTTGAAATTGCTAATCTGGATCTTTGCCCAGAAGAGAGCAACTTTCACCTTCGCATACTTAGGAGCATGAGTACGTGCATCGAGTGCTATCTTGGCCTGTTTCACTGTACCTTTGGCACCACGTCGTTGTTTCAGAGTGATAATAATATTACCGTTGGCACGCTCCATGCTGTAGTCAAAATCATCGAGTGTGAACTTGAACTTCTTGGAATACTTGTCGTGTTTCCCCGATTTCACGTCGTAGATCTCGATCTGTTTCTTTCTCTTTAAATAGGTATAGGCCGTCACACCATCATTCCACTGTATGACTTTCTTGTCCTCGAACTTGCTTTTCTTCCCCTTATACCAGATGGTTCCAGCCGTTTTATAAACACCCACGAGGTTCACATCGTAGCTTAGCGTGCATCCCTGTGGTCCGAACACCTTGTTGTAGGCATCTTCGAATATTCTCTTTGCTTCGGCATCGCTCTGGGCGAAGGTTGTCATCACACAGCAGAGCATTGCGAATACAGTTAGTAATCGTTTTGTCATAATCTGGAGATTGAATAAAAAATGGAGGCTTGGCAACAGCTGGGCCAAGCCTCCAGAAGCGGATTTCACAACAATATCGTGAAAATTAAGCCTCTGCGGGAGCCTCCTCAGCAGCGGGAGCCTCAGCGGCAGCTTCGGCAGCAGCGGCCTCAGCAGCAGCAACAGCAGCAGCAGCCTTTTTCTCAGCCACTTTCTTGGCGATAGCATCGTTGACCTGCTTCTCGGCATCGAGTGCCTTCTTTGCAGCATCAAGCTTAGCCTTCTTTTCTTCGGCAGCCACCTTCTCAAGGCCCTTCTGCTTGTCAGCCTTCCATGCATCGAACTTCTTCTGGGCTGTTGCCTCATCGAAAGCACCCTTCTTGACGCCACCACGGAGATGCTTCATCAGGAAGACACCCTCACGGCTAAGGATGTTACGAGCGGTATCGGTGGGCTGTGCGCCAACCTCAAGCCAATACAATGCACGGTCGAAATTCAAGTCTACCGTGGCGGGATTGGTGTTAGGATTGTAAGAACCAATCTTCTCAGTGAAACGACCATCACGTGGTGCGCGAGCGTCGGCGATTACGATGCTGTAGAAAGCATAGCCCTTACGGCCTCCGCGCTGCAATCTGATTTTTGTTGCCATTTTGTTGTTTTGTTGTTTTGTTGAATATAAATTTGAATTTCATGCTCTCATCTCGTGAAAGCGGGTGCAAAATTACTGCTTTTTCGCGAAACGGGCAAACTTTTCTGCCATTTTGTTTTTCTGATTAAAGTTTTTTGTGTAATTTTGGCCTCAGAATGAAGAAAAACAGCCTTTCGATACTCATCCCCATCTATAATGGTGACTGTCTGAGCATGATCAAAGAATTATGCCATCAGGCGACATCGCTACCTGAACTCGAATATGAGATCCTGGCTGTTGACGATGCTTCTACCGATGGTCGTCAGTCGAAAAGTCCCGAACTGATAGGGTCGCTGCCCCACTGTCGATTTATGGCCCTTGAAGAGAACATCGGACGAGCCCGTATCCGTAATCTCATGGCTTCGCTGGCTCGCTACGAGTGGCTGTTGTTTCTCGACTGCGACATGACTATCATCAGTGCCGACTTCCTAGAACGTTATCTAAACACCGATGGCGATGTCGTTTATGGAGGATACAAAGTAGGCGAGGCAGAGTCTTCTAACCTGCGCTATCGCTACGAAAAGTCGTGCGAACAACAACATACTGCCGAGGAACGACGCAAACGTCCCTATCAGCATTTCCACACATGCAACTTCCTTGTGCGTAGGGATATCATGCAGGCTCACCCATTCGACGAACAATTTCTGCGATATGGATACGAGGATGTGCTCTTTGGACGCCGGCTGAGAGAGGCAGGCATTGCCATCACCCATATTGCCAATCCCACGGGCTTCTACACCTTTGAGGACAATGCCCACTTCGTCAGCAAGACAGAGGAGGGACTGCAAACCCTCAATGACAAGCGTGAGCTGCTGCGGGGCTATTCACGTCTGCTCACCATAGCCGAGGGCATCCACATAGGTGCCGTAAAGGTACTCATACGTCTAACCCATCGACTCTTTGGCGGGCTGGAGAGAAAGAATCTTTGCGGCAGGAATCCCAGTTTGAAAGTTTTCAAATACTATAAACTAGGTTACTTTTTTACTTTAACAAAATCAAACGAACAACTATGACAAAAAGATTTGCATTCAAGATGTTCCTCAAGCCTGGCTGTGAGGAAGAGTATCAAAAGCGTCATGCTGCCATCTGGCCCGAGTTGGTGAAAATGATTAAGGAACAGGGAGTGGGCAATTATAGCATCTACTGGGATAAGGAGACCAATATCCTCTTCGCCTATCAGGAGTGTTCAAAGGAGGGCAACTCGCAAGATACCGACAACGTAGACCCTATCACCCAGAAATGGTGGGATATGATGGCAGATATCATGGAGGTGAACCCCGACAACTCGCCCATAAGCATCCCTCTTCCTGAGGTTTTCCACCTAGACTGATACTCCAGACTTCACACAATCTGTTTTGTGGTTAGTCCTGCTGTCCCCATCCCTAGTCTGTCCACTCAGGAGGGAGAAGGGATGAGGTCAGCAGAATTATCTTTGCGTACGTGATCCGCAGATAAGGCAGAGATTCTTGACATCACAAATTGGTGGAACAGGTACATTTGATAACGGGGAACGGCAGACTATTTTCCGTATTTTTCTATTAGCCCGTCGGCCTGACTATCCCCTAGTTCCTTGGCCTTCAAGAGACTGCTGACACCTTCCTCCTTCTGTCCTTTCAGACATTTAGCCAGTCCGAGGAAGAGATGTCCGTCGCTATATTCAGGATCTATCTTTATACACTCGTGAGCAGTCTCAATGGCCTCGTCATAGAGTCCTACTCGCACCTGCAGTGATGCCTTTTCTGCATAGTATAAAGACTGCTGAGGTGCTATCTGAATAGCCTTGTTGATATCGTTCAAGGCTTGTTGGAACAACCGTCCTCCCTGCTCAGCCTGGAAACGGAGATAGTAGAACTGATCGTTTACCTGTGCAGCCATCAGCTGCTCATAATCGTTCAGGTCGGTGGTAGCGTCACGATATTTCTTTGCCGCGAGACGTGCCTGTGCCCTTGAGAGGATATAGGGTGCTGCCTCCTTCAGATAGGGCCGTGAGAACATCGAGACAGCAGAATCGAGCAACGATAGGAAAGCCACAGTGTCTGCCTGCATCATCTTGCATTGAGATGCCTCGACAAAGAGATCTGGAGAACGCAATGGTGAGTTGTAGAGTGTCTCATAGATGGCAGATGCATCGTCATATCTCTTCATGGCATAAAGAACATAAGCCTGCTGCTGTCGATAGCTGGGTTGTTGATTTGCCTGATAGGCCAACTCTGCCTCCTGCAATGCCTTGTCGAATGTCCAGGGCTCATAGGCAGGTTCTGGTCTGTAGAGCAACTTCTGATAGATGAGTCGTGAATAAGAGAAATGAGTTTCATCAGTTCTCGTTTGCGTCTTCAGTGCCAGTTCCATGTCCTTGTCAGCATCTGCGAAGCGATCTGCGCCAGCAACGAACTGTGCCCGGCTGAGATAGCCATCAGGAGCTGATGGGAACTGAGTGATAAAATCGTCAAGCAGCTGTGCATAGGCTGCGCTATCGAGTGTCGATGCTGCCATGAAGAGGGTCACTTGTGCCTGTTCGAGGCTTGCCGGTAGTGCTTTTTTGATGTGTGTAGCACGCAAGGCAGCGTCGTTGATGCTCAGTCCTGTCATATGGAGGCTGTCAGCAAAAAGAGCACTGACGGCATAGCTGAGGGTATCGTCAGCAGACGAAGAGGGCTGCATGATTGCCAGTAGCTGCCCCTGGCCATTGAGCATGGGCATCCCTACCCCATTCTGCAGACCCTTGATACGTACAGTATAATATGTATTGTCGCCATTGAACGTCTCCGTCTTGCTGACGGTTCCCGTTATGGCTTTTTTGTTTTCACCGTAGGGCAGTATCCAAACGTCAGTCCCCTGAGTGGCCTGCTGGTCAGCGTGGATGAGTGGCTGTGACTTCTTGAGAGAAACCCTGAACTTAGCCACATCGTAGGTTTCATTGGCACCAAGAATCAGTTCCACAGGATAGTCCTTGCCGGCGGCATCGATGACCAATGCCGAATGAGCCCCCTTGAAAGGTGCGAAACTGCTGATTGCCTCGCCCTGTTCACCTACGAAGACCCCGCTAGCGGTAGCCAGCAATACCCCCTGGGCATCGTATGTCTTTAATGTAATGACCGACTTTGCGGCCTTCTTAACCCACGACTGTGCATGGGTTACATTGAGTTCCAGCATGCATAGTATAAACGAAAGGAATATAAATTTTGTTTTCATAATCTGAGTAGTTGCTTTGCATTTTCTATTGCCGCATCAGTGACATCGCTTCCCGATAGCATCTGTGCAATCTCCTCCACCCGCTGTTCTTGCGATAGCATCGTCATATGACTGGTGGTGGTATCGCCATGATCCTCCTTATAGACCTTGTAGTGGGTGGTGCCGAGTGCGGCAATCTGTGGCAGATGTGTTATACTGATCACCTGCCGGTCTTGTGCTCCCATCTCAGCCATCATCTGTGCCATCTGCTCGGCAATTTTTCCGCTGACTCCTGTGTCAATCTCGTCAAAGATGATGGTAGGCAGCTTTACGGCACCGCTGATCATGGCCTTCAGGGCTAGCATCACACGGGCTATCTCGCCTCCTGATGCCACCTGTGCGATGTCTTGCAGTGCAGACGAGGTATTTGCAGAGAAGAGGAACGATACTCGGTCGCACCCCGATGTAGATGGTTCTCCGTCGGTCATGGAGATCTTGAAACGTGCATGAGGCATTCCCAATGCCACGAGTCTCTGTCCCATCTGCTTTTCTATCTCCTGTGCTCCCAGTCTGCGTTTCTGTGATAGGACATCCGCTAGCTGCTGACATGCTTGCAGCAGCCGTTTCACTTCTACTTCCCGTTCTTCGAGTTGCTCATCGCCACCCTCGATTGCAGCCAGTTTTTCCTGCAGCTCATCCCGTATGGCAATCAGCTCGTCGATGCTTTCCACCCGATATTTCTTCTCGAGGTCATAGATCTTATCCAATCTTGCATTGATGCTGTCTAGCTGGGCTGGGTCGAAATCCACCTCTTCCATACTCGCATTCACCTCTTGTGCCACATCCTTGAGTTCGACATAGGTGGTATCAAGGCGTTCGGCCAGTTCCGACGCATCGGCAAAGACTCGCTCTATACTATGCAGAGCCTGTGCCGCAGTCCGCAACCTAGCCACGATACCCTCATTATTGTCATCACCAGAGAGGGCACTGTCAGCCTGGTAAAGCGACTGCTTGATGTCTTCGGCATGCTCCATAGTATCTCTGCGTGCCTCTTGTTCCTCCTGTTCGCCACTAATCAGCGAAGCTGTTGTCAACTCCTCATACTGGAACTGCAAGTAGTCTTTTTGCTGCTGGTTTTGTGACAGCTGCACCCTCAGTTGTTCAAGAGCCGTCCTTGCCTTGTGCCATATCTCGTAGGCCTGTCGGTAGTCAGCCAGCTGTTGTTGGTCCTGAGCTATGATATCAACGACACTGAGCTGGAAGTCGTGCTTTCCCAACAACAGGTTCTGGTGCTGTGAATGTACGTCAATGAGCCTTTCGCCCAACTCTTTCAACAATGCAAGACCGACAGGCATGTCGTTGATGAAAGCCCTGCTCTTGCCGCTGGTAGTTAGTTCACGACGTATAATGGTATCAGGGAGATCCGCTTCGACATCATTTTCGTCGAAGAAGCGTTGCATGCCCTCATAGCGGGTGAGGTCAAAATGTGCTTCTACAATACATTTGTCAGCCCCCTGCTTGATGGACCTCATGTCGGCTCGCTGTCCAAGCAACAAACCGATGGCTCCCAGTATGATACTCTTGCCGGCCCCCGTCTGTCCAGTGATGACAGAGAATCCAGAGTGGAACTCCATGTCGAGTTCATCTATCAGAGTAAAGTTACGAATATATAGCTGTCTTAACATTGTAAGGAAAAATGGTTAGTTTGTCACAAAATCTATCATAAGCTGTATCTCCACATCACTAATCTTATTATTGCTGAGCATTTGGTGCTCAGTGTTCATGAACTCCGTCCGAAAGTTGAAGTCCTGTCCCTGCATATGCTCGGCAAAAGTCCGGAACATAGCAATGGCATCTTCAATCTTCTTGCTCAGCCATAGGCAATAGGCATAGTTGAGAATGTCCTGCGAATCCTTGTCTTTTTCTTCCATCAGCTGCTCGTAGAGCTTTTCTGCCTGCTGACACTTGCCGTCGATGGTGAGTGCCCATGCCAGTATACGCTTGACAGTCAGGTCATCATCATGCAGATAGCGGAGTTTGAACAGCATGTTCTGTGCTTCCTCTGCCTTCCCCAGGTTGAGCAGGCATACGGCAGTGTTCAGCTGGTAGGAACGCTGGTCGGGTTGCTGGGCTGTCAGCTGGCGGTAGAGTTGCAACGCCTCTTCATATTGCTTGCATGCGAATAGCGAACGAGCCAGTCCCGACTGCGCACGTACATTGTCGGGCTGTAGCTGTAAGGCTCGGCGATAGCAGTCTGTTGCAGACAGTGACGACGGCCCAGTGGCATTCTGCAATGCAGATCCCATGAGCAAGTAAAAGTTCAGATCGCGTTGCGATGTGGGTATATTGTTCAGCACGCTGATAGCATAGGCAGTCAGATGGCGTTTCATCAGGAAACGAGTCACCGTGATAGCCTCCTGACTAAGCGATTCTCTACTGAAGACTGGGTTGGCGAAAAAAATGAGCCGTGATACCTCCTTGAACGGGTTGGTGAACTCGCTACGCACGGAGTAGAGCCGGAAGAAACGGTAGATATCTTGCAGATATACGCGACGTATATAGGATGGCTGTTTGCGCTCCTCCTTGTTTGTATCCATACCCATCACAGAGACGGCCTCGTTCTTTTCTAGCATCTGAGCCATTTCTTGAGGCATGTGACTGGCAACCTGGTCGAAAGCCAGTACCATGCTGTACTTGTCGCTGTCGCAAAAAGAGCCGTCACGGGTTATCATTTTCAGGAACTTGCCATATCGCGAGTTGTTCCACTTGTCGCTGATGCCAGGATGCTGGGAGTAGAAAGGCACGAACCAATTACTGATATAGTCGAAAAATGGAAAACGCTTGATCTGCGAGAAGCCTGCATAGAAGATATCCGATCCCTGTTTCTGCATGTCCATCATCCGCTGTACACTCTGTTCCATCCGCTCGATAGCCTTGTCAGAGTCTTCCGGATGCAAGATATCCTCAAGGGTGTCGTCTTGCTCCACTAGTCCGTTGCGAGTCATCCTCAGCTTGCTGCCATTCATGATGTCAGGCAGTATTTCCTTCTGTATAGCCTCAATATCCGCATCTGTATTCTCGCAATAGATGAGCTGTAGCTGAAGTTCTGACAGCTCTGCCTGCGTATGCTGGTCTCTACAGAGATCGTCAATGATATCAGTCATCTCTGTATAAAGGTTCCAAACTTTCTGATTGCAGCCAGCAGCCAGCACCCACCCTACCAAGGCCCGCTGTCGCAGGGGTTCGTCGGTCGACTGCCGGAACACCTCGCATAGTACACGGAATTTCTGGAAGCAAAACGACTGGATGGCCGAGATGGTGATGGCACTGACGATGAGCTGTTGGTCGATACTCGCCAGTGTGGGCGAGAGCAGCATGTCGAGGAAAGCACTGGCCTCGTTCCCACGCCACTGGCGGGAGGTCAGGGTATACTCAAAAAGATCGTTCATCAGCTGCCAATGCTGCTTATAAAGCTGACTGCTCTTCTGCCCACGGCTATGCTCAGGCTCCAGTTCCAGCATCGTCACATCCGTGACAAAGGTCTCCATTGCTGTCCTTACGTCGGATATAGACCAGTCTTGTTGCGACATGCGTGGACGCTGATAGAGCGATGTGAGATATGGGCTGTGTGCAATCATGTTCCTGGCAGAGACATTGGAAGTGAGCACATACATCCTGCGCAACAGCTTGTCGTAGACCTGTTCACGCTGTGGATCAACAAACCCCCGCTGCCAGTATTCAGCCATCAGCTGATAGTCAGACTGTATGGCTCGCAACACATCCATATCGGCCTGATTGCTATTTGTCAACAGATAGTTCTCAAGTGCAAGAATGGAATCGCTAAGTTTACAGCTAATCACCATTTGCAAGATGTCGTTCAATTGTTCGTTCTGCTTCAATGGTCTAAGATATATTGATTTCGTATTCTATATTATAATGAATCGACAATTTCTTCACGCACTCCACAACACCGCACGATCAAGTCGCGATAAGCGTGCAGCCCACGGCTGGCTATGGTGTCGCATGCACTGTGATATACATGCAGGAACTGCTCTATCTGCCGCTGTCGCATCGTGTCGGCCATTGCCTCTTTGCTAAAGACAACAACCCCCACATGCACTCCCATCGAGTCAGTATCGAGCAACATATAATGGCCTCCAGCACGTGCCTGGGTTGCCTGTGGCTCAGGCAGGAACATAGCATCCATAATGCCATTCTCAATCATACCCAGTCTCACAAGAATGTCGTTGATCTGTACGCAGAACACCCGTTCAGGTTTGAGTCCGGCACTGTCGACAACCCTTCTGGCAAGCATATCTGTAGCCGACCGCCGAGTCATGGCCAGCATCTTGTCGTCCAGATGCTTCAGTTGTTTGATACGAGCAGTCTTGTTCGTGATGAGTTGCCATTTCAGCGATGTGGTAGCCACCTCATCCACATCCATGCCCTGCTCTTCAATCCATCTGATTCGCTCACGGTCGGTGGTCATCCCCTCCACATGATGTCTGAGCAAAGCAGTGTCTTCGTCCATCTGTGCCGTATAGGGATATAGCTGCACGCTGACACCCTCCTGTTCAAACCACCCTTGTTCTTCTGCCAGGAAGAGGGGCAGGCAGTCTAGTGTCGGCGTTACTGCCACTTTCAGTGCCAGCGAATCGGCAATCTGTTGTTCACGACGAGCACGAGCAGCCTCTTCTGCAGAATTATCACCACAACTTCCAATAGCCATGATGAGACATGCCAATATGAAAAAACGTACGTTCAATTCTATCTTCAATCTTAATTCAGCTTGCAAAATTACGAAAAAGTTTCGACCTTTGTAGACGAATACCTCATTTTTGCCGTTAAAAAAACATAAACACGCCATGCTATCTTAGCAAGACACCTTCCGCTGGCGGAATCCCAAAACTGACATTGTAACTCGATGCTAGGCTGGCGCAGCTCTCGCTAAGGGGGCTTGCAATTTCCTTTAGGGCAAAGGAAAATTCCCACCTTGGGAATAAAATGTTCCCAGACTGGGAATAAAATATTCCCACCTTGGGAATAAATACTGAGCAGGTAAGAGGGATAGCCATAGTGTCTGGTTTGTTGCGTTTGTTAATAATTTTGTTAATACTCTCCGTGTCTCCTGACTGGCCTCCGAGGCTGCTGTGAAGGGGGGGGGATTGCAAGGGTTAATGTGCGCAATTGTTATATTTAACCGTCGCAATTGTTACCTCCAGAGCCCGTCTCGTCGGTTTATCAATTTGACATTGCAAAGGTAAACATATCTGATTGCGGTTCACGACAAATGAACCGACAAAACGGGCGGCGATGAAAGCCAGTCTTTGTTCCTCATTACTGCCTTGCAGGCTTCATTGAGGTTAGCGGGACTAAGGATTGTTTCCAGTAGGTGCTCCTTGTCGAATGGAACTTCCACGATGTTGTCTTCGGTCATCCACATGAAAGTCTGCACTCCACCATAACATTCGGATTCTGTCCTATCTCTTTGGGGCAGTCATTAGCAAAGGCTGATGTTTTCTGCATTCTATCTTTCATTTGGCAACTTTCAATTACTTATCGCCTAATTATTAGGTTCTGCTCTTCATGGAGCATTTGTCCAACAGTAAAGTAAAGTTTGCTGCGTTCTGCAGCAGAATTTGATGTGTGGAGTAACAAATTCTGACAAGTGATGGGGTAAATGAGTTCTTCAGAGAATTATTCCCTAACTATCCAGCATTAGCCGCATAGTGTAGTAGCTCCAAAATTCTCTATAGAATTTCTGAATGGTAGTTAGTTCAAAATCTTACAAGCTTACAGGAAAGATCTTGTTGCATAGTAGTGTGGACGCTATGGTAAGGTGTAAAATGGACGTTGAAGATGTGTGGTGTGGAAGCGTGTACATGTCTAATTGAAATTATAGAGATTATCTGCTGAATCAATAATTACTATGCTCTTCATTTTTGTGTGAACTTAATGCTCTTTCGCGTGTACATTATATAATATGTCTGTGTATTCAAACCCCAACAGATATCATTGTCATGACTTTATTGCCTTTGCAAGATGAAGTAAATATCGGTTCGCGAAGCAGACTACGGGGATGACGGTGAAGCAATATTAGAATATGATGATAATGGAAAGACATAGGAATTGGTGGTTTTCAAAAAAACATAATAGTCGTGGCCAATTGCTGCAGAGAGCTACTTTTCGCTTCTTGTCCAAAAAAATGCTGGGATATGATGGTGGTCTGATTATTTTTTCTTAACTTTGCAGGCAGAAGTCAAATCATAAGGAAAAATGAAATATCCAATTAAAATGCTGGCCATACAGGCCTTCCTGCTTACAACTTGTCTCCACGTCTTTGCACAGAGCAATCCGTACAGTACGAGTTACAAAATGTCGGAACCACGTTCCTTTGGCATATTCTATGCTGAGTACAATCCCCACGTCAGGCATCAGGACTCCTTTGGCAGTTCCACGAACACCAACTTTCATGGCGTCTCAGTTGGTTTCAGCTATTTTGTCCCAGTGCTTGGTCGTCTTGGCTTTGATGCTGGCGTAAAGGGGCAGTATTTGTTCCGCAACGAGAAGAAAGGAACTACGAAGTACAAGGACAACATGTTTTCTGCCACTATACCTGTCGATGTGCTGTACGATATCCGTGTTAGCGACGGCTTTGCTATAGATCCCTTCGCTGGCCTGTATGGTCGTATCAACTTCACAGCCAAGAATATAGAGGAAACAGGCAACATTCGCAACTCGCTGAATATGTTTAGCAAAGACCAGTCGAAGTTCTATGGTTATGATACGTACGACCGTTTCCAGTTTGGCTGGCAGGCAGGTGTCAACTTCCGCATCAGCAATATGGTGACCATAGGTGGTGCTTACTGGATGGATCTCAACGACGTTGGCAAGGATACTAATCTGCATGGCTTCAACGTGATGCTGGGTGCAAACTTCTAGAATTGCGAAAAATCAAATAATTATAACTAAAAGTTGAAAATAATTACTGATTTGTTTTGTTTTGTCCTCAAAAAGTATTAATTTTGCAGCCCAATTAAGGTTTAAGGTAAAAAGATGATACAAAGATTATGAGTGACAGACTCTTTATTTTCGACACCACCCTGCGTGATGGTGAGCAAGTGCCTGGCTGCCAGTTGAACACTGTTGAAAAGATTCAGGTGGCAAGGGCTCTAGAGCAGTTAGGCGTAGACGTCATTGAGGCTGGTTTCCCCATCAGTTCCCCTGGCGACTACCATTCAGTGATTGAGATATCCAAGGCCGTGACTTGGCCTACGATTTGTGCACTGACACGTGCAGTGCAGAAAGATATCGACGTGGCAGTGGAAGCATTGCAATATGCCAAGCATAAGCGCATACATACGGGTATTGGCACGAGCGACTCGCATATCAAGTACAAGTTCAATTCCACTCGCGAGGAGATTATCGAGCGAGCTGTCTGGGCAGTAAAATATGCCCGTCAGTTTGTGGACGAGGTGGAGTTCTATGCCGAGGATGCCGGCCGCACAGACAACGAGTACCTGGCACAGGTGGTGGAAGCTGTCATCAAGGCTGGTGCCACAGTGGTAAACATCCCAGATACGACAGGCTACTGCCTGCCACTGGAGTTCGGTGAGAAAATCAAGTACTTGAAGGACCATGTGGAACACATCGACCAGGCGATTATTTCTACCCATTGCCATAATGACCTCGGTATGGCCACCGCCAACACACTCGAGGGTGTGCTGAATGGTGCACGTCAGGTGGAGGTAACGATCAATGGTATTGGTGAACGGGCAGGTAACACCTCGCTTGAGG
Source organism: Prevotella sp. (assembly GCA_024684515.1). Classification (GTDB taxonomy): domain Bacteria; phylum Bacteroidota; class Bacteroidia; order Bacteroidales; family Bacteroidaceae; genus Prevotella. The sequence continues at coordinate 19,854 of JAIKWS010000061.1, read as the reverse complement.
AGATTGCCATGATTCTGAAATGCCACAAGGATATCGATATCGACACCAATATCAATACTACCAAGATCTTTCCCACCAGCAGGATGGTGAGCTCGTTGATGAACATGCCCGTTCAGCCCAACAAGGCTATTGTGGGCCGTAATGCCTTTGCCCATTCGTCGGGCATCCATCAGGATGGCGTGCTGAAGAATGTTCAGACCTACGAGATTATCGACCCCAAGGATGTAGGCATTGACGACAACAGCATCGTGCTGACGGCACGTAGCGGCCGTGCTGCCCTGAAGCACCGTCTGCACATCAATGGTGTAGATGTCAGTGACGAGCATAAGATTGACAAGATTTACGAGAAATTCCTTCAGCTGGCCGATCAGAAGAAAGAGGTGTCGGATGCCGATGTGCTGATGCTGGCAGGTGCCGACACTGCCGACCAGCATGCCGTGCGGCTGGAATTCCTGCAGGTCACTACGGGTAAGGGTGTGAAGAGCGTAGCCAGCATAGGGCTTGACATCAGTGGGCAGAAGTTCGAGGCTGCCAGTAGTGGCAATGGTCCTGTTGATGCAGCCATCAAGGCCCTGAAACGCATCATCATGAAACAGATGACCCTGAAAGAATTTACTATCCAGGCTATCTCGAAAGGCTCTGATGACGTAGGTAAGGTTCACATGCAGGTAGAGTACGATGGACAGCTCTACTATGGCTTTGGTGCCAATACCGACATCGTGACCGCATCGGTAGAAGCATATATCGACTGTATCAATAAATTCAGAAAATGAATACACTATTCGACAAAATATGGGATCGTCATGTAGTACAGATCATCGACGATGGCCCTACACAACTTTATATAGACAGGCTTTATTGTCATGAAGTGACCTCGCCACAGGCTTTCGACGGCCTGAGGGCAAGGGGACTGAAATGCTTCCGTCCACAACGCATCGTCTGCATGCCAGATCACAACACACCAACACACGATCAGGATAAACCCATTGCAGACCCCGTGTCGCGCAAGCAGGTAGACACTCTGGCACGCAATGCCGCTGAGTTTGGACTGACTCACTTTGGCATGATGTCGCCCGACAATGGCATCATCCATGTGGTAGGCCCCGAGAAAGGGCTGTCGCTGCCAGGGATGACTATTGTCTGTGGCGACTCGCATACTTCTACGCATGGTGCAGTAGGTGCTGTGGCTTTTGGCATTGGCACTAGCGAGGTGGAGATGGCACTGGCATCGCAATGCATATTGCAACAGAAGCCCAAGTCGATGCGTATCAGCATCAACGGACGACTGGGCAAGGGCGTCACAGCCAAGGACGTGGCCCTCTATCTGATGAGCCAGCTCACCACCAGTGGTGCAACGGGATATTTCGTGGAGTATGCAGGCGATGTGGTTAGGGACATGTCGATGGAAGGCAGGCTTACCCTGTGTAACCTCTCGATAGAGATGGGAGCCCGTGGCGGATTTATAGCCCCTGACGAGACGACATTCGAGTATCTGAAGGGCAGGGAGTATGCCCCTCAGGGTGAGGATTGGGAGAAGGCTGTGAGCTACTGGAAGACCCTCAGAAGCGATGACAATGCCGTATTTGATAAGGAGCTTGTTTTTGATGCCGGCAATATAGAACCCCGCATCACTTATGGCACCAATCCAGGCATGGGCATAGGCATCACAGAGACGATACCCAGTCGTCCTGGCGAGGAAAAGGCACTCCACTATATGGGCTTTGAGGCAGGTCAGAAACTGCTGGGCACGAAGGTGGACTATGTCTTCCTGGGAGCATGCACCAATGGACGCATCGAAGACTTCAGGGCTTTCGCATCCATCGTCAGAGGTCGCCGGAAAGCCGACAACATCGTAGCCTGGCTGGTGCCTGGCTCGTGGAAAGTAGCTGGGCAGATACGCCAGGAAGGACTCGACAGAGTGCTGGCAGAAGCTGGCTTCGAAATACGGCAGCCTGGCTGTTCGGCATGCCTGGCTATGAACGATGACAAGGTGCCGGCTGGCAAACTATCCATATCGACTTCGAATCGTAACTTTGAGGGCCGTCAGGGACCAGGCGCACGAACCATCCTCTGCTCACCACTGGTGGCAGCGGCTGCGGCAGTAACAGGAATAATCACAGATCCAAGAGAACTACTATGAAAGAGAAATTCAACGTCATAACAAGCACTTGCGTACCCCTGCCACTAGAGAATATCGATACCGACCAGATTATCCCTGCCCGTTTTCTGAAGGCTACGGACAAGGAGGGATTTGGCGACAATCTGTTCCGTGACTGGCGATATGACAAGGACGGAAAACCGGTGGCAGATTTCGTACTCAACAATCCCATATACCAAGGCAGCGTCATCCTGGTGGCAGGAAAGAACTTTGGCAGTGGCTCATCACGCGAGCATGCAGCATGGGCCATTGCAGGATATGGCTTCAGGGTGGTTATAAGCAGTTTCTTTGCCGATATCCATAAGAACAACGAACTTAACAACTTCGTCCTCCCTGTACAGGTAAGTGAGTCGTTCCTAAAAGAATTGTTCGACACCATACAGGACAATCCCAAAGCCGAGGTCGAGGTAGACCTGCCCAAGCAGCTGGTAACCAACAAGACGACAGGCCAACAGGAGCATTTCGAGATCAACGGGTATAAGAAGCACTGTCTGATGAATGGTCTTGACGACATCGACTTCTTGGTAGCCAATCAGGATAAGACTACAGAATGGGAGCATGAAGCAACGGTTTATTGAAATCATGGATTCCACGCTCCGTGATGGCGAGCAGACGAGTGGTGTCAGTTTCCTGCCTCATGAAAAACTGATGATTGCCCGCATGCTGCTGCGTGACCTTCATGTAGACCGTATCGAGGTAGCCTCGGCACGTGTGTCGGAAGGTGAGAAGGAGGCCGTGAAGATGATTTGTCGCTATGCCCGTCAGATAGACAGGATAGACAATGTCGAAGTGCTGGGATTCGTCGATGGACATACCTCGGTAGACTGGCTCCTGGATGCTGGTGCACACACCCTGAACCTTTTGGTGAAGGGTTCGCTGAAGCATTGTAAGGAACAGCTGATGAAGACCCCCGACGAACATATCAGAGATATTCTTGAGGTGCTGGAATATGCAGGACAGCATGGTGTGTCAGTGAATGTCTATCTGGAAGACTGGTCGAGCGGTATGAAGGACTCTCCATCGTATGTCTATCAGCTGATGGACTGCCTCTCGCATGTGGAATGCATCCGTCGGTTCATGCTTCCAGACACACTGGGCATCATGAATCCCCTGCAGGTGGTGGAGTATTTCCGTAAGATGAAGAAACGCTATCCTGAAGCACATTTCGATTTTCATGCTCACAACGACTATGATCTGGCAGTCTCCAATTCCCTTGCAGCAGCACTCAGTGGCGCCAAGGGCCTACATGTCACCGTCAACGGACTGGGTGAGCGATGTGGCAATGCACCGCTGTCTAGCGTACAGGTCATCCTGAAGGACCAGTTCAATGCTGTCACGAATATCAACGAGGAGAAACTGATGGATGTCAGCAGGTTGGTAGAGAGCTATAGCGGCATCTCCATAGCCCCCAATCAGCCTATCATTGGCGACAATGTCTTCACACAGGTGGCTGGTGTACATGCCGACGGCGATCAGAAGGGCGGACTTTACCATAATCCACTAGTGCCTGAGCGCTTTGGACGCAAGCGGGAATATGCTATGGGCAAGACCAGTGGCAAGGCCAATATAGCCAGGAACCTGCAGGAGCTAGGACTAGAACTCACACCAGAGCAGACACAACGTGTGACCCGACGGATCACAGAACTCGGTGACAGGAAGGAAATCGTCACACAAGATGATCTGCCATTCATCGTCAGTGACGTGCTGAAACATGATGTCATAGAAGACAAGGTAAAACTGGTAAGCTACCAAGTATCACTAGCTTATGGCCTGAAACCTCTTGCTAACGTGAAGGTGGAGATCAACGGACAGGAATATGAAGGACACTCTTCTGGCGATGGTCAGTACGATGCATTCGTCAAGGCTCTGCGCAAGATATATAAGGAGTATCTTGACCGTACCTTCCCCCTGTTGCAGAACTATGCCGTCACCATTCCACCTGGTGGTCGTACTGATGCACTGGTGCAGACAGTCATCACATGGCAACTGCCCGACAGGCTCCTTCGTACCAGAGGCCTGGATGCCGATCAGACGGAAGCTGCCATCAAGGCCACTATCAAGATGCTGAATATAGTTGAAAAAGAATATCACCAATTTTCAAATCAATAAGTATGAAACTCAATATTGCTGTTCTCAAGGGCGATGGAATAGGCCCTGAGATCATGAACCAAGCCTTAGCCACACTCGATGCCATAGCCAACAGGTTCGGACATCAGTTTTGCTATCAGGAGGCATTGGCAGGTGCCCATGCCATTGATGAGGTGGGAGACCCCTATCCAAAGGAGACCCATGACGTCTGCATGAAGGCTGACGCAGTGCTCTTTGCTGCTGTTGGCTCGTTGAAATATGACAATGACCCCACTGCTCCCGTACGTCCAGAACAGGGACTGCTGGCCATGCGCAAACAGCTGGGACTCTTTGCCAACATACGACCTGTGGCTACGTTCGACTGCCTGCTGCATAAGTCACCACTGAAAGAGGATCTGCTTCGTGGAGCAGATTTCATCGTCATACGTGAGTTGACGGGCGGCATGTATTTCGGTGATAAGTATCAGGACAACGACAAGGCCTACGATACCGATATCTATACTCGTCCTGAGATAGAGCGGATCTTGAAGGTGGCCTTCGAGTATGCCCAGAAACGCAGAAAGCATCTGACGGTAGTCGACAAGGCCAATGTGCTGGCATCGTCACGTCTATGGCGACAGATATCCAAGGAGATGGAGCTGCAATATCCTGATGTGACCACTGACTATATGTTCATCGACAATGCCTCGATGCGGGTGCTGACAGAGCCACGATTCTTCGACGTTATCGTCACGGAAAATACTTTTGGCGATATTCTCACCGACGAGACATCATGCATCACAGGCTCTATGGGACTACAGCCATCGGCAAGCCTCGGACTGCATACACCACTTTTCGAACCCGTACATGGTTCGTGGCCACAGGCAGCTGGACAGAACATTGCCAACCCTATAGCTCAGATACTGTCAGCAGCCATGATGCTCGAACATTTCCATTTGATGGAAGAGGGAACGCTTATCCGTCGGGCTGTGGATGCATCGCTCAGTGCCAATGTGCGCACACCAGAGATTCAGGTGGAAGGTGGGAAGCACTATGGTACAGATGAAGTGGGACAGTGGATTGCTGATTACGTGAAGAACGAGTAATGACACGTGGTACATGGTTAACGACTAATGGGAACAGGTGGCGGCTATTTGGTCTTGCCTTTCTGTTCCTCTCGTCGTCAATAGCAGGAGCCCAGACAAACAAGGAATGGCGTGACTCTTTACAACATCTAAACAAGCTAATTGAGCAACAGCCACAATCCGTTGACCTGCGATTGAGAAAGGCAGCTGTCAATATTGAACTCAGCCAGTGGGAGTATGCTGTAGAGGAGTACGGACGTGTGCTGCAGATTGACACGAGCAATATTGCGGCCCATTTCTTCCGAGCATATGTCAACAACCGGCTACGTCGTTACGATATGGCACGTGCTGACTATATAAACGTGCTCAGAAGCGTACCTCGTCATTTCAATGCCCGTCTGTCGCTGGCACTCACGCTTCAGACCATGGGCAAGTTCAACGAAGCTATCGATCAGCTTAACATTTTGATAGACATTCATCCCGACTCTGCTGTGGCTTATGCTGCCAGGGCCGACATAGAACGTAGACAACAGCAGTATGAGGTCGCCCTTTACGACATAGACAAAGCACTCTGTCTGAAGCCTGCAAACATTGAGTTCTTGCTGGCAAAACACTATATACTAACGTTACTGAAACGTGATGAGGAAGCATATGCATTAAGTCGGAAACTCAAGGACATGGGTGTCGAGGTGGAAAAATGAACGACAGCTGCTGTCGGGTGGTATCAGGGACTTTCACCCATTTGCGTGTATGCCCATACTTTGCGAACACACAAAAAAATGGATATACCTTTTAGTATATCCATCTTCTCAGAAGGTAGGAACATTGGGACTCGAACCCAAGACCTCTTCAATGTGACTGAAGCGCTCTAAACCAACTGAGCTATGCTCCTATTACTCGCTGTGAACCCGAAGGGATTCAAACCCTTGACCTTCAGAACCGGAATCTGACGCTCTATTCAGCTAAGCTACGGGTCCTTTATCCTCTGCTTGTTCAGCTAAGCGGATGCAAAGGTATACAAATTATTCCGTTCTCACAAGTTTTTGACTGATTTTTTTTTGTGATTGTAGAATTATTTTGTAATTTTGCATGTCAAATTGCAATACTGATGAAACGGTTATATTATCCGCTTGCACTTTTCATGGTGCTGACAATGGGATGCACAGGGGGCAAGAACAAGGAAGCAACAGCTAGCGAAGAGCTAGAACAGCAGCCCTTGCCAGAACGATTCGAGCATGACGATCTACCAAAGGCTGCCGACGAACTGTTCGACGACTTCGTTTACTATTTCGCTAGCAATGAGGAGTTGCAGCGTAGACGTATCGCCTTTCCATTGGAAGAAAAGAACGGACGACAAACGAAAATCGTTGACGAGCAACAATGGAAGATGGAGCCCTTTTTTATGAATGCCGGAGAGTATACGCTCATCTTTGACTCTCCAGAACAGCGAGAACTTGAAAACGACACTACAGTCGACAAAGTTATTCTGGAAAAAATATTCCTGAGCAGCGATTCTATTTGCCAATATTTTTTTGCCCGTAATGAGGGTAGATGGCAACTGTCTGGTATACAACACCAAATGCTGGACAACAATCCTAACGCATCATTCCTGAAATTCTACCATCAGTTTGCACGCGACTCGGTATTTCAGCAGCAGAGCCTAAGCGACGAAATCACTTTCACGGGTCCCGACCCCGAAGACGATTTTTCACGGATGGAGGGTTTTATCACTCCAGACTCATGGGGGGCTTTCGCACCAGTACTACCGCAAGACAGTATCTACAATATTGTCTATGGCAGGCAGAATGCTCAGTCGAAAGAAAAGCTGTTCATTATTTGTGGCATCGCCAACGGAATGGAAACAGAGCTAACCTTCAATAGGGTGCATGACAAGTGGAAACTCAGCAAACTGGCTCAATAAACGGCATCTATGCGAGATATACGGAATTACAATCTTCTCAGCCATAACACGTTTGGCATCACTGTCAGTTGTTCACGCTTTCTGGAATATTCCTCTACAGTCGAGGCCGTCAGTGTGGCTAGTATATTGCGTGGTGCCCAACAGCCCTATATGATGATTGGGGCAGGCAGCAATCTGCTGTTGACGCACGACTATGAGGGTATCGTGGTACATTCAGCCATCAAGGGAATGAGCACTGTGGAAACACCCCTGGAAGAAGCGACAATCGTAAACAGCGGCAGTGGGGAATGCTGGGACGACCTAGTAGCATGGACAGTAAATATGGGGTATGGTGACTTGGTCAATCTATCGCTGATACCAGGCGATGTGGGTGCTTCAGCTGTACAGAATATCGGTGCTTACGGAGCAGAAGCCGGAATGTTCGTCTATCAGATAAAAGCTGTGGAAATAGCGACAGGACAATTAACGACCATACCAGCCGCTGCCTGTCACTACGGCTATCGTGACAGCTTGTTCAAACATGAATGGCGAAACAAATATCTCATTACGCATGTCAGTTACTGTCTGAAAAAAAATGCCAGGATGAATCTGAATTATGGAAACATAACCACAGAGCTGGCCAGAAAGGGCATCAGCACCCCCACCCCACAGCAGTTGCGAGATGTGATTATCGATATCCGACATGCCAAATTGCCAGAACCAAAGGAACTGGGTAATGCCGGCAGCTTCTTCATGAATCCCATAGTTAGCAGGGAGAAATTCGAAGAACTCGCTACCCGATATCCACAGATGCCCCATTATAGGATCAACGACCAAGAGGAAAAGATTCCTGCAGGATGGCTGATAGACCAATGCGGATGGAAAGGACGTCGGATGGGTCGTGCGGCAGTCTATGAAAAGCAGGCTTTGGTACTGGTGAATTTGGGCGGAGCAACTGGCAATGATATAGTTGTGCTCTGCAAGGCTATACAGGATGATGTGAGACGTACATTTGGCATAGACCTGAAGCCTGAAGTGAATATTATTTAGCTTTGACGCAAGAACTATGAGGATAACGATTCTTGGATCTGGAACATCGTGTGGCGTACCCGTCATCGGTTGTCAGTGCCCTGTATGTCAGAGTAGCAATCCTAAGGACAAGCGATTGCGATGCTCAATACTTGTTGAGACGGAAACGACACGGCTTTTGGTTGATTGTGGTCCTGATTTCCGACAGCAGATATTGCCACAGCCTTTCAGGAAGATTGACGGTATACTAGTCACCCACTCACATTATGACCACGTGGGTGGTATGGACGATATCAGGCCTTATTGCCAGTTTGGCGAAATCAATGTATATGCCGACCCTATTGCACGTAAAAGCATGCTGGAAATGCTTCCCTACTGCTTTGCGGAACATCGCTATCCAGGAGTTCCTGCCATTGGCTTGCACGAAATACACGCTGGACAGCAAATGACTATAGGCGATATTGATATTCTACCCATCCGTATTATGCATGGTCAGCTGCCTATTCTGGGCTATCGCTTTGGGAACTTTGCCTATGTCACTGACATGAAAACCATTGATGACAATCAGCTACCACTGTTATCAGGAGTAGACACCTTGGTAGTCAATGCTCTTCGCTTTGAACGTCAGCACCACAGTCACCAATTAGTGGACGATGCCATTGCTTTTTCACGACGTCTGGGAGCCACGCACACATTAATCACTCATGTCTGCCACGACATCGGACTTCACGAAGAAGCAAACAAACATCTCCCGCCAGGAGTAGAACTAGCCTTCGACGGACAGGTGTTAGAACTCTGAGAACGACAGAGGCATGAGTTGGCGGATGCCATCCATGACAAACACTCGCTTCTTGCCATAGAGCAGAATTCGCAAGGGTGTCCCATAGCGAGTCTCTGTCTCGATAATGACCTGCCTGCAAGTGCCACACGGTGACACCGGCTCGTCAGTCAGCTCTCCTGTAGTATCGCGAGCTGCTATAGCCAGCATCTTAGGTGCCACGTCAGGATACTGAGCACCAGCAGCAAAGAGGGCACTGCGTTCAGCACAGAGACCAGCAGGAAAGGCTGCATTCTCCTGATTACAGCCTGGCAATGTCACTCCGTTAGCCAGTAGCAACGCAGCCCCGACATGAAAATGCGAGTATCTGGCATAGGAGTTGTCTGTTGCTTCTATTGCCCTTGACAGTAGTTGCTGCTCGGCAGTAGTGAGTTCCTCTATCTGGCATTCGCAGATAATCGGGTGAATGTCCAATTGTTTCATAGCTTTGGTTTTAAGTATTGTCCTGTAATGCTGTCAGCACACTGAGCCACCTCTTCTGGAGTTCCGGCACAGACGAGGGCACCACCTTTATCTCCACCATCGGGTCCTAGGTCGATGATATAGTCAGCCTGACGTACGACATCGAGGTTATGCTCAATGATGACAATGGTATGTCCCCGTTCAATCAGGGCATTCATAGACGTCAGCAGACGACGTATATCATGGAAGTGAAGTCCTGTCGTAGGCTCGTCGAAGATAAACAGAGAAGGTTCCTGTCGTTCTTGCCCTATGAAATATGCCAGTTTTACACGTTGATTCTCACCACCAGACAGAGTAGAAGAACTCTGTCCTAGCCTTATATAGCCAAGTCCCACGTCTTCCAGCGTCTGTAGCCGTTTCACAATTTGACTGGTAAGGCTGGATTTTTGTGATGCTGAGGATGAATTCTCAGAGAAGAACTCAATAGCCTCGCTGATAGTCATATTCAGGACATCGTCAATGTTCTTCCCCTGATAGCGCACATCAAGAATGTCGTTCTTGAACCGATGTCCATGACAAGCCTCGCACTCTAGCACCAGATCTGCCATGAACTGCATTTCCACTGTTATGGTGCCTGCACCTTTACATTCGTCGCATCTTCCGCCATCGGCATTGAACGAGAAGAACTGTGAAGTGAAGCCCATCTGCTGAGCCAATGGCTGTTCCGCAAACAGATCACGAATAGCATCGTAGGCCTTGACATAGGTTGCCGGGTTAGAACGAGAGCTCTTGCCAATGGGATTCTGGTCTACAAACTCTATATGTTGAATAGCATCAACATCGCCAGCAAGCCCACTGTACTCGCCAGGAAGATCAGCCACATCTCCTATATAACGTTTCAGTGCAGGATACAGGATTCCCTTGATCAGGCTTGACTTCCCTGAACCGGAGACGCCTGTTACCACCGTCATCACGTTGAGTGGGATCTTAACGTCAATGCCTCTAAGATTGTTCATCCTGGCTCCTTTCACTTCAATATAGCGGTTCCAGGGACGACGACTTGCAGGAGTAGGCAGTTCTAGCTGATGCAACAGATACTTGACTGTATAACTACGAGGATATTTCTTTATGGAATCCTTATTGATATCAGAAGCAGGACCTTCATATACGATCTCCCCACCCAGACGGCCGGCATCAGGTCCTACATCGATAATGTAATCAGCTGCACGCATGATTTCTTCATCGTGCTCAACAACGACGACGGTATTTCCCAAATGCTGCAATTCCTTAAGCACTTTTATGAGACGATCGGTATCACGAGAATGCAGGCCAATACTTGGCTCATCGAGGATATAGAGAGAACCGACAAGACTGCTTCCTAGTGAGGTGCAAAGATTGATTCGCTGGCTTTCACCCCCCGACAGGCTATTGGAAAGTCGGTTTAACGTAAGATATCCTAGTCCCACATCGATTAGGAACTGCAATCGACTGGTAATTTCAACCAACAAACGACGTGCCACACTAGCATCATGCTCGGAAAGCTGAAGCTGCCCAAACCACTCCTTCAACCTCGAAACGGGCATCTGCACAAGGTCGGTAATGCTTCTTCCGGAAATCTTCACATAATCAGCCTCTGGCTTCAGACGTGTTCCATGACAGACGGGACAAGTGGTCTTGCCCCTATATCTACTCATCATCACACGATACTGGATCTTATACTGATTCTCTTTCACCATCTGGAAAAAACTGTCTATACATGGCTTCTCCTTAGCCTTACAATCGGAGGGCAGTCCATGCCATAGCCAGTCCTTCTGCTGCTGTGTAAGCGCATAGTAGGGTTCAAAGATGGGGAAATCGTCGTTGGATGCATGCTGAATAAACCAGTTCTTCCACTCACTCATTTTCTCCCCGTGCCAGGGAACCACACATCCATCATAAACAGATAGCGATGTGTTGGGAATGACGAGATGCTCGTCAATGCCAATAATCTTTCCAAATCCCTGACATTCAGGACAAGCACCTATAGGAGAGTTGAAAGAAAAAGTCTGGTCTGTAGGCTCTTCGAAAACTATGCCATCAGCTTCAAATCGTATGGAGAAATCATAAGAAAGGCCGGAAGGCATGACCATCATCCTCAGCTCGCCATTTCCCTCATAGAAAGCTGTTTCTGCGGAATCGACCAGACGTGCGATAGCATCTTTGGCATCATCTGCCGACAGACGGTCTATGACGAGGTATATACTGGCATTTGCTGATGACTGTGCCTTGGCAGCTGTCTCAAGCCATTCGTCTATCCGCATAAAGCCGTCGCCACCATTTCCTACAAACTCAGAAGAGAAGATCCTGCTATAGCCTTGCAGCAGACATGCTTTCAGCTGTTGTTCTGCAGTACGTTCCGCGGGTACTATCAACGGTGACATCAGCACGAATTTAGTACCTTTTGAAAACTCGAGCATTTTCTGTACGACATCCTCTGTGGAATGCTTCTTCACTTCCTGTCCGGAAACAGGAGAATAAGTGTGGCCAATGCGGGCAAAGAGCAGACGCAGATATTCGTAGATTTCAGTAGAAGTGCCTACTGTGCTTCGTGGATTGCGAGCTATCACTTTCTGTTCAATTGCAATAGCTGGCGGTATACCACGAATGAAGTCGCACTCCGGCTTGTTCATCCGCCCCAGAAACTGACGGGCATAACTGCTGAGACTCTCCACATAGCGACGTTGTCCCTCGGCATAGAGAGTGTCGAAAGCCAGTGAAGACTTTCCGGATCCCGACACACCCGCTATGACGATGAACTTACCCTGTGGCAGACGCACGTCAACATTCTTCAGATTGTTGACACGTGCACCTTTGATCTCAATATAGTCGTTACTCATCTAGATGTTCTTCAATACAAGCAGCAGATGATCCCATACCATCTGAACGGTAGGGATATAAAGACGTTCATCTGGCGTGTGTACATCACGTAGCGTAGGTCCGAAGCTCACCATGTCGAGCTGTGGATATCTCTCAGAGAACAGTCCGCACTCCAGGCCGGCATGGATACCACGCACAACAGGTTCCTTACCAAACAATTCCTTATAACAGTTAACGACAGTGTCACGCAACTGACTCTCAGCCCGCATCTTCCAGGCCGGATAGCCATCACTAGACCAGGCTTCTGCACCTGCCAACTGGAAGGTAGCAACGATGGTCGCACACATGTTGTCAAGATTAGACATTACGTTTGACCGTTGTGACGAGAGAATATTCAGCTCACTTTCACTCGAATGGATAGCAGCTATATTAGAAGATGTCTCCACCATGCCATTGAGTTCCGGATCCTGACAAATAGCGTAAATGCCATTATCAACGGCCTGTATTGCCCATACGAAGTTACGAGCCACCTTGTCTTCTATAACAGGCTCTGGATCTGTGCTTTCCATCGACCACACCATCTGTGTGTCCGTAACATGGAACTCGTCCTCAACCTGTGCACTGAAGACATTCCAATCGGCTTTTATATTCTCTTTCAGACCATTGGGAACAGCTATGACGAAGCGGCCGTCGCGAGGAATGGCATTGTGCAGCTTACCAGCATGGAACTGAGCCAGACGCACACCATCATAGCGATTCATCGTCTGGAAAAGGAAGCGGCCAAGCAACTTGATGGCATTGGCACGTTTCTTGTTGATGTCATCGCCAGAATGTCCACCGGTAAGTCCTTTCAGCTGTGCACTAAGAAAGAAGCTGCCAGCAGGTGCTTCTACACGCACGAACGAGAATTTTGCTGTTGTATTACGTCCACCGGCACAAGACACGAAAATCTCTCCCTCGTCTTCAGAATCAAGGTTGATGAGATAATCACCCGTCATAAAGCCAGACTTCATGCCCTCTGCGCCAGAAAGTCCCGTCTCCTCATCGCGAGTGAAGACACACTCCAGGGGTCCATGCTCAATATCGTCAGCCTCAAGTATTGCCAGCTCTATGGCACAGCCTATGCCGTCGTCAGCTCCCAATGTCGTACCCTTTGCTTTCAGCCAGCCGCCATCGACATAGGTCTGAATGGCATCGCTATTGAAATCGAAATCGACATCCACCAACTTATCACATACCATATCCATGTGACTTTGCAGGGTTACAGTCTTGCGATCCTCATATCCTTTTGAAGCCGGCTTGCGAATAATGACATTACCAGTCTCGTCGACTTTCGTTTCCAATCCGTGACTCTCCCCCCACCCTTTCAGGAAGTCAATCATCTTCTCTTCGTGCTTAGAAGGACGTGGAATAGTGTTAATCTTTGCAAACTGCCTGAACACTGAAGCAGGTTTTAACTCGTTTTTATTCATTTTTAATGCTATTTATTAAGTGATTCCGATAAATTTGTTTAACTTTGCACCCGAAAACAGGGTTGAACAAGACTGGTTTTCCATAGAGAATCAGGTCCCCGGCCCCTTTTCAATGCGTTTTACACCGCAAAAGTAATAAAAATGATTGAAAAAATACTCATTGCTGCGTTAATAATTGCTATCGCCATCGCTTTTTTATGTGTAAAAGTGATTTTTCGCAAGAATGGATACTTTGCTTCCCAGCATATCCATGACTCTGAGGCTATGCGCGAAAGAGGCATTCATTGCGTGATGGATCAAGACCGTGAGATGCGCACCCGTAGCAAACTTGCCGTAAAAGAGAAATCAGAATAATAACAATCAATAAACAATGAAAAAGAACATTTTCAAGACACTGACATTTATTGCTGTCATAGCTATGATGGCTTCGTGCAACCAACAGCCTTCAAAGATGGATGGTGAAAACACCGAAAGCGATGAGCCTACAGCCTTGCGTATTGCTTATGTAGATGTAGACTCGCTGATCAACAACTATGAGTATGCGAAGGTCATGAACGACTCCCTTGAGAAGATGAGTGCCAATGCCACCTCGGTACTTAACAACAAGGATAAGGAACTGGAGCGTTCATACAACAGCATCCAGACCAAGTTGCAGAACAATGGTTTCACCAGTGAACAGCAATATAAGACTGCTGTGGCTGCCTTTGAGTCTGAACGTAACAACCGTGTGGCACTCGAGGCTCGTCTGAGTAATGAACTCATGCAGAAGCAAGCCGACTTCACCAAGACACTCCACGACAGTGTGAACAGTTTCCTGAACATCTATAATATAGACAAGAAGTACGACATCATCCTGCGTACAGGTGTCGCCAACGAAGTTATCCTCTACGCAGACAAGAAGTTCGATATCACTCAGGACGTTATCAACGGACTAAACCAGCGGTATAAGAAGTGACTCTGATTATCGTCCTGATGCTTGTCTTCAGCTACGTGCTGATTGCTACTGGCCACCTCACGGGGGTCAACAAGGCTGCCATTGCTATGTTCCTAGGCACTATCAGCTGGGTGGTCTTTGTCATTTGGGGCGATGATTTTGTACAGAGTCAGCATGCCGCTGATTATGCTGAGTTCCTAGCCGGTAACGTTTCGACTAGCAAGACAGTCAAATATTTCATCTACGACGAACTCTTTCTGAAGTATGTAGGACGGGCAGCAGCTATCGTCATGTTTCTGCTTGCTACCATGTCTATCATCGAGATTCTGAACAACAACGGCTGCTTCGACTTCATCAACGAATGGATTCACACCCGCAATCCCAAACGGGTGCTTTGGACCATCACACTAGCGACATTCCTGCTCTCTGCCACACTCGACAACCTGGCTACGAGCATGCTTATGCTTGTTATCATGCACAGCATTGTCAAGAACCGCTCACAACGGATGCTTATTGGCTCGGCTATTGTGCTGGCAGCATGCTGTGGAGGTTGTTTTACCGTCATTGGCGACTGTACAGGCCTGCTGCTGTGGGGAGATGAGGCTATCACCGCCACCCACTTCTCATCCTATCTGGTATTGCCAGCTGTCATAGCCTGGATTGTTCCGACCATTCTGATCAACCGCGAGTTGCCCAGCCGTCTTGACATCGAATGGCAAGTGGCTCCTTATCGTGGGGATGACACTCGTTTAAACCGTTGGCAGAGACTGCTGATGCTTTTCGTAGGTATTGGCGGACTGTGGTTCGTACCTACTTTCCTCAGCCTCACCCGTCTCTCCCCATTCCTGGGAGCTCTATGCGTACTCAGTGTGTTATGGGTAGTCAACGAGGCTTTCAATCGCAAGCTGATGAATGCCGACCAGATGTCCCAGCGACGTTTCCCACGTGTGCTGCAATATGGTGCCATCCAGCAAATGCTCTTCGTCATGGGTATCATGCTGGGATTTGGTGCTGTTGCTGAGACTGGTGTGCTGACCGACATTGCCCTATGGTTCAAGAATACAATAGGCAACATCTGGGTAATCGGAGCTGTATCTGGTATCCTCAGCAGCTGTATCGACATGTTCACCATTGCCGTTTCTGATATCTCGATGGCAGAATCGTTGTTTGATGTCACTACAACGTCTGGCGATTTCGGGCAGAATGGAACCTTCTGGCTGATTGTTGCCTATGCCACAGGTGTAGGAGGCTGTCTGCTCACTGTTGGCAGTGCCTGTGGTATAGCACTCATGCAGATGGAGCACATCCGTCTGGGATGGTATATCAAGCACATAGCCCCGAAAGTCCTGTTCGGATGGATTGCAGGAATGATTATTCTCTACATCGAATGTTTAATCTGATATCAATATGACAAAAATCAAAACTATTGGAATCCTGACTTCTGGAGGTGATGCTCCTGGTATGAATGCAGCTATACGTGCCGTCACACGTGCAGGTATCTACAACGGCTTTACCATCAAAGGAATCTACCGTGGCTACGATGGACTAATCAAAGGTGAAGTAAAGCAATTCACTACAGAAAACGTATCTGGTATCATCACTCGTGGTGGTACTATTCTGAAGACTGCCCGTTCGAAGGAGTTCATGACTCCTGAAGGCATGAAAAAGGCTTATGACACCTGCATGAAAGAAGAGATTGATGCTCTTGTCGTCATTGGTGGCAATGGCTCACTCACTGGTGCCCGCAATTTTGGAATGGAATATGATTTCCCCGTCATAGGACTTCCAGGTACTATTGACAACGACCTTTATGGCACAGACTCTACCATTGGCTATGACACCACGATGAACACCATCATGGAGTGTGTAGACCGCATTCGCGACACGGCAAACTCTCACGAACGCATCTTCTTCGTTGAGGTGATGGGACGTGATGCTGGTTTCCTAGCACAGAATTCTGCTATTGCATGTGGTGCTGAAGCTGCTATCATACCTGAGGAGATGACAGACGAAGACCAGTTGGCACAATTCATGGGACGTGGCATACGAAAGTCTAAAAAATCGTGTATTGTCATTGTGTCGGAGAGTCCCAAGTGCGGTGCCCTCTATTATGCCGATCGTGTAAAGAAGGAATTTCCCAGTTTTGACGTTCGTGTGTCCATCCTCGGTCACCTACAGCGTGGTGGCTCACCATCTGCTCACGACCGTATCCTTGCATCTCGTACTGGTGTTGGTGCCATTGAAGCAATCCGGCAGGGACAGCGCAACGTAATGGTTGGCGTACGCAACAATGAAATCGTATACGTGCCCTTCTCTGAGTGTATACGTACTGACAAACCCTTCGACAAGAAACTCATCAAAGTGCTCGACGAACTCAGCATTTAGACTTGTTCGGATATAAAAAGGCTACGAATTTCACTCCCTGGCGATACGATTCGCAAAGTGTGAAATTCGTAGCTTTCTTTTTGGACTATTCCAAAGCGGTCATTAGGATTTATCGTCCTAACGACCGATTTGTGACTATATGGACATCGCAACGGTAAGTCCTGCCATAACGATGCTCACCATCGACATCAGCTTGATAAGAATGTTCAGCGAAGGACCGCTGGTATCCTTGAAAGGATCACCGACAGTGTCGCCAACGATGGTTGCCTTATGGGCAAAGGAACCCTTTCCGCCAAAGTGGCCTTCCTCCACCATTTTCTTCGCATTATCCCAGGCACCGCCAGCATTGGCCATGAACACTGCCAGTGTGAAACCTGCTGCCAGTCCACCAACCAACAGGCCAAGAACGCCAGCAACGCCAAGCACCATGCCCACAACAATAGGAATGGCAATAGCCAGCAGGGCAGGCAGAATCATCTCATGCTGGGCTGCACGGGTGCTAATCTCCACACACGAGTCGTAGTCGGGTGTGGCCTTGCCTTCCAGTATGCCTTTTATCTCACGGAACTGGCGACGTACCTCTTCTACCATCTTCTGGGCTGCCCGTCCCACAGCTTCCATCGTGAGTCCACAGAACAGGAATGCTGCCATAGCTCCTATGAAGGCACCTACCAGCACACGAGGATTCATCAGGTTTACCTGGAAGAAATTCATGAAATCGGGTATTGACGCATCAGCAGCAGCAATGATCTCACCTTTCAGGTTGGTAAGAGTGGTGCCTGCACGTTCCATGGCAATCTTCACCTCTTCTATGTACGAGGCCAGAAGGGCCAGGGCCGTAAGGGCAGCAGAACCAATAGCAAAGCCCTTGCCAGTAGCAGCCGTGGTATTGCCAAGAGCATCAAGGGCATCAGTGCGGTGACGTACTTCCTCACCCAGTTCGCTCATCTCAGCATTACCGCCAGCATTGTCTGCAATGGGACCATAGGCATCGGTAGCCAGGGTGATACCCAGTGTGGAAAGCATGCCCACTGCGGCAATACCAATGCCATAGAGGCCATGAGAGAGTGCCGATGCCGACATCTCCATATCGAAGCCGTTGGCACAGAGGTAGCTCATCATGATGGCAACACCAATGGTGACTACAGGAATACATGTCGACATCATACCAGTACCGATACCCTTGATAATTACCGTTGCAGAGCCTGTCAGACCTGCCTCGGATATCTTCTGTGTCGGCTTATAGGAATGTGAGGTGTAATACTCCGTTGCCTGTCCGATAATGACTCCGGCAGCCAGACCGCTGATGACCGAGAACGACAGACCGAGCCAGTTTTCGATGCCAAGGAAATAGAGTATACCGAATGTAGCACCGGCAATGAGTACTGCAGAGATATTGGTACCCAGCGACAGCGAGTGCAGCAGGTCCTTCATCGTGGCACCTTCCTTCGTACGCACCAGATAGATACCAAAGATGCTGAGGAACACGCCAACAGCAGCAATGAGCATAGGAGCGATGACAGCCTTCAGCTGCATGTCGGGAACCATGGCAAAGGCTGTAGCACCAAGGGCTGCCGTAGAAAGTATGGAACCACAATAGCTCTCATAGAGGTCGGCTCCCATACCAGCGACGTCACCGACATTGTCACCTACGTTATCTGCGATAGTAGCAGGATTGCGAGGATCATCTTCCGGGATGTCTGCCTCCACCTTTCCTACGATGTCAGCACCTACGTCAGCAGCCTTCGTATAGATACCACCTCCCACACGGGCAAAGAGTGCCTGGGTAGAAGCACCCATACCAAAGGTCAGCATCGTCGTGGTGATGGTGATCAGTGCCATCTTGTCGCCATGATAGAAGAAACTGAGTACCAGGAACCAGATGGCAATATCGAGCAGACCCAGTCCCACAACGGTGAGACCCATGACGGCACCTGAACGGAAGGCTATCTTCAGGCCTCCGTCCAGACTCTGACGTGCGGCATTGGCAGTACGGGCAGAGGCATAGGTAGCGGTTTTCATTCCAAAGAACCCCGCCAGCCCGCTAAAGAAACCGCCTGTCAGGAATGCAAAGGGCACCCACGGGTTCTGGACCTTCAGCACATAGGCCATGAAGGCAAAGACAATGGCTAGCACCACAAAGACAATAGTCACCACCTTGTACTGTTGGCGCAAATAGGCCATCGCACCGCGACGCACATGACCTGCAATCTCTCTCATGCGTGGGGTTCCCTCGTCGGCTTTCAGCATCGAACGGAAAAAGAACCACGCCATGCTCAATGCTATCACCGAAGCGATAGGCACGAGCCAAAATGCAAATGGAATGTTCATAACTGTTATTATTAATAATGTAATTATACTGCCTCCAGTGAGTTGTTGATTGGAACGGCTACAAAGTTACAAAAAAATAAGAGCAGAACAAAAAGAATTTGTTCTTTTTTTATGCCGAGAGGGAGTTACTTTGCTCATTTATGGGCTAAGACACGAAAAAACGAGTGAAAAACAAAAGGATAACTCGTTATCAATTCCTTTTCCGAGTGCAAGTAACTTTGGCAAAGCATTGGTTCCCACTCTTTGTTCCTCCACATTATTATATATAATAGGCCGTCTGTCGTGAGGCATTTTCATGCTCCGATGGCTTATGTTGCTCTTCTCTATATGATGTTCTTATCCTGTCTTTTCTATTTACCAAACAGCAATGTAAAGGATTTTTACTCCACTAAATAAG
>JAIKWS010000051.1 GCA_024684515.1 Prevotella sp. | reverse complement strand
TGAGGACTGTCACATCCTGCAAAATGAGCTATTGAGCATTTTCAAACGTCGAATTGTACTCTGAAACGTTTGAATCGCTCAAAACACCAGTAGAGACCGAACTTTGAGGGCTGTTCCATCCTGCAAATTGAGCTATAGGTCCTTTTTTTTCTATGTGTGATGCGGTTTTGCCGCATCATTCTTCCTCCATCTGCGCCTCGGTTCCCCGCATCAATCACTCCCTCGCGTTCAGAAACCTCAATTCCTGCATGAGCATCTCCAGTCGCGGCATGGCGAATCCCGCCTGGCGTGCTATCTCTATTGGCCGGGCATAGAGGTACTCGATCTCCATTGGGCGGTGGAAGTCGTAGTCCAGCCGCATCGAAGGGCTGTAGGGTGTCATCTCGTCTGTCATCTTCAGCATCAGATCGGCAAACGACTCGTCAAGGTTCTTCACTCCTAGATGCTGGGCTGCCCCTATGACCTCCATCATCTGCTGGCGGATGAGCTCCCGTGTGGCAGGATGCTGCAGCAGATGGTCCGTCTGCGTATGCAAGGCTACGGTCATGCCGTTGAAGGGCATATTCCAAACGGCTTTCTTCCAACGGGCCTCCTGATAATCCACCAGACCGGCCTTGACGCCTGCAGCATTGAAATGAGCCACCACCTCGTCGAGTATCTGCTTCTCGCTACAGGAGTAATTTCCCAAGTTGATATGCCCATAGCACTGGTGGTTCACATGTCCCGGCTCTGTCTTTGCCGTACAGATGAAGGCGAGGCCGGCAACCAGTTGCACGCCTGGGAACATCTCCTGCACATCGTCTTCTACGCCGATGCCATTCTGGATGAGTACCACCACCGTATGCTCATGCAGCAAGGGTGGCAGTAGACTGGCCAGCAGGTGGTTGTTGATAGATTTCAGACATACCAGCACCACATCGCAGGGCGGCATGTCGTGCGTATCGCGATAGACGTGAGGACGGTCCAGATGAAACGAACCGTTGCACGAGTCCACCTGTAGCCCGTGCCCACATA
The DNA here is from genome assembly GCA_024684515.1 of Prevotella sp. GTDB lineage: Bacteria > Bacteroidota > Bacteroidia > Bacteroidales > Bacteroidaceae > Prevotella. Next base: position 8,548 of record JAIKWS010000051.1, on the reverse strand, counting down.
CATATTCATAATCCTTGTGCAACAGGAAGTGCACCTCCTGGCCGCTCCTGGCGAGCTTGGCACCATAGAATCCGCCTATGCCGCCTGTTCCGATAACACCATATTTCATATCGTCAGAAAATTTCGGCTGCAAAATTACAAAAAATAATGCATTTTTTATGCGAAAAAGAATTTTTTTTGTACTTTTGTGGGCTGAAACTATTAACAATTACAGATATGGCAAAAGAACCTTCATTCAAGTATGCCCCTATGTTCCAGTTGGGCGAGGATAAAACAGAGTACAGACTGCTTTCGAAAGACGGCATCAGCACGGCTGAGTTCGAGGGCAAGGAGATTATCAAGGTGTCGCCAGAGGCCCTGACGCTGCTGGCACAGCAGGCCTTCCACGATGTGGAGTTCATGCTGCGTCGTGAGCACAACCTGCAGGTGGCTCAGATACTGAGCGACCCTGAGGCATCGGAAAACGACAAGTACGTCGCCCTGCAGTTCCTGCGCAATGCCGAGGTGGCAGCACGGGGTATCCTCCCCTTCTGTCAGGACACGGGAACGGCTATCATACATGGCGAGAAAGGACAGCAGGTGTGGACGGGCTTTGAGGATGAGGAGGCGCTGAGTCTGGGCGTATACAATACTTATACCCAGGACAACCTGCGCTATTCGCAGAATGCCCCACTGAACATGTACGACGAGGTGAACACCCGTTGCAACCTCCCTGCACAGATCGACCTCGAGGCTACCGAGGGAGCCGAATACCGGTTCGTATTCGTGGCCAAGGGTGGTGGCTCGGCCAACAAGACCTATTTCTATCCGATGACCAAGGCCACGATCCAGAACGAGGGCACCTTGATTCCCTTCCTCGTAGAGAAGATGAAGAGCCTGGGCACCGCTGCCTGTCCTCCCTACCACATCGCCTTCGTCATCGGCGGCACCTCGGCAGAGAAGAACCTGCTCACCGTGAAGCTGGCTTCCATCAAGTACTACGACTCGCTGCCTACCACGGGCGATGAGACGGGACGGGCCTTCCGCGACCTGGACCTCGAGGCCAAGTTGCTCGACGAAGCCCACAGAATAGGACTGGGTGCTCAGTTCGGCGGCAAGTACCTGGCTCACGACATCCGTGTGGTACGTCTGCCGCGTCACGGTGCCTCTTGTCCTATCGGTATGGGGGTGAGCTGCTCGGCCGACCGCAATATCAAGGCGAAGATCAACCGCGACGGCATCTGGCTGGAGAAGATGGATGCCAATCCCGCTGAGCTCATCCCTGCCGAATATGCCAAGGCTGGCGAGGGTGCCAACACCATCGTCATCGACCTCAACGAGGGCATAGACAAGGTGCGTCAGCAGCTATCGAAAGATCCTGTCTCTACTCGCGTCAACCTGAAGGGCACCATCATCGTGGCCCGTGATATTGCTCACGCCAAGCTGAAGGCTCGCATCGATGCCGGAGAGCCGATGCCCGACTATTTCAAGCAGTATCCCGTACTCTATGCCGGTCCTGCCAAGACGCCCGAGGGCTATCCCTGTGGCTCGATGGGTCCCACCACGGCCAACCGCATGGATCCCTATGTGGATGAGTTCCAGTCGCTGGGAGCCTCGCTGGTGATGATTGCCAAGGGCAACCGTTCGCAGGTCGTTACAGATGCCTGTCAGAAGCATGGTGGTTTCTATCTTGGAAGCATTGGCGGTGCTGCTGCCGTGCTGTCACAGTCGAGCATCAAGAGCATCGAGTGTGTCGAATATCCCGAACTGGGCATGGAGGCCATCTGGAAGATTGAGGTGGAGGACTTCCCTGCCTTCATCCTTGTCGACGACAAGGGCAACGATTTCTTCAAGACGCTGAAACCCTGGTGCCCCTCATGTCAAAAGTAATCACAGCGCTACTACTCTTCTTCCTATTGCCCCTGACCGTTCTGTCTCAGGGCAATAGGTTCTTGCGTTACGACTGCATGGCTGTAAAGAGCGAGGGCAGCCAGCCATCAGCAGCCAGCCGTCCGTTGCGACTGCCTACCATCAACACGCAGTGGGACTCCACTCGCGTTTATCCGGTGGCGGTGGTGCTGCTGAGCTTCAGCGATCAGGATTTCTCGGTCGAGGACCCCGCAGACCGCTATCAGCGCATGTTCAACGAGAAAGGCTATAACGAAGGCGTTGGCCCCGGCTGTATCACCGACTATTTCCAGGAGCAGTCGGCAGGACGCTTCAATCCTCGCTTCGACATCTACGGTCCCGTGAGGATCACCAAGACGCGCACAGGAGCAGGAACCTATGGCGAGAGTGCCTTCAGAGAGGCAGCACAGCTGTTGGTCGACTCCCTGGGTGTTGATTTCAGTCCCTACGACTGGGATGGCGACAGCATCTCCGAGTCGTTCATCTTCGTCTATGCCGGCTATGGTGGCAATGAGAATGTCGACGTGTGCAAGGGCAGCATCTGGCCTAACACAGGCTATTTCTCCAGTGTGAAATCGGGCGGTACCACGCTGAGAGGCTATTCCAGCAGTGCCGAGCTGTGGTCCAACGATGCCAGCTGTGGCATTGGCACCATCTGTCATGAGTTCACGCATACCCTGGGACTGCCCGATCTCTATCCTACCTCGGGCGACGAGTATTCCGTATGCGATGAATGGGACCTCATGGATGGCGGCAACTATATCAACGAGGGCTGGTGCCCGCCCTGCTTCTCTGCCCATTCGAAGATGCTGCTGGGATGGGGAGACCCCGAGCCGCTGGACGCTGCTGCCACCATTGTCGACATGGAGGCTATCTCCGAGGGCGGCAAGGCATATATCGTCACTACCGACGAGCCCAACGAGTTCTTCATCCTTGAGAACCGGCAGTGGAGGGGATGGGACCTGCGAGTGCCCGGACACGGGCTGCTCATCACGCATGTGGACTATAACGCCAGCAGCTGGAAGACCAACACCGTGAACACCAATCAGAAGCACCACCGCTACGAATATGTGCATGCCGACAATATGGACTATAACCAGTGGACAGCGCAAACAGACGACCACTACCTGGGAGGACACAATCTCTATCTGAGCACGTCCCCCTACCCCTTGGTTAATGATACGGTCGAGAACCGCGAGTTCACAGACGCCAGCATCCCCGCTGCTGTCACGTATGGCGGCACAGGACTACTGTCCAAGCCCCTCACGCAGGTCACAGAGAGCAATGACACCATCTCCTTCCTGTTCATGGGTGGTGACCCGACAGGCATCAGCGAGCTCGCCAACAGCGTGGCACACGGCGAGGGCATTGCCCGCGACCCGATGGGACGTCCCGTGGGAAGAGGCTATCGAGGACTGGTCATCAAGAACGGCAGAAAATTTGTTTTTCATTAATATTATACATTAATCATTTTAACACAAACATCATTTTTATGAGAGTAATTATTGAACCGAATTATGATTTGATGTCGCAGTGGGCAGCAAATCACGTGATTGAGCGCATTAACGCAGCTAAGCCAACAGCAGAGAAACCCTTCGTGCTCGGACTACCCACCGGCTCTAGCCCCATCGGCATGTACAGGGCACTGGTGAAAGCCTATCAGGAGGGCAAGGTAAGCTTCAAGAACGTGCTGACGTTCAACATGGATGAGTATGTCGGACTGGCTGAGGATCACCCCGAGAGCTACCACTCGTTTATGTTTACCAATCTCTTCAACCATATCGACTGCCCCCGCGAGAATATCCACATCCTCAATGGCAACGCCCCTGATCTGGCTGCCGAGTGCGCACACTACGAGCAGATGATCGAAGAGGCTGGCGGCATCGACCTCTTCCTGGGTGGTATCGGTCCCGATGGTCACATCGCCTTCAACGAGCCGGGCAGCAGTCTCAACAGCCGCACCCGTCAGAAGACGCTGACCACCGACACCATCATCGCCAACAGCCGTTTCTTCGACAACGATATCAACAAGGTGCCCAAGACGGCCCTCACCGTTGGCGTTGGCACCGTGATGGCTGCCCGCGAGGTGATGATCCTGGTCAACGGACATGCCAAATGCCGTGCCCTACAGGCTGCCATCGAGGGTAGCGTTAACCACATGTGGACCATCTCGGCACTACAGATGCACCAGCATGGCATCATCGTTGCCGACGAGGCAGCATGCGAGGAGCTGAAGGTGGGCACCTATCGTTACTTCAAGGATATCGAGCGCAACAACCTCCTGTAGCGCCTGTGAACGAGGTTTCCCTCGTTTCCCCATTTAGGCCATATCATCAGCATTTATTGGTGATATGGCCTTTTTCTTTCGATAGCTTAGCCAGAGGGAGCAATCCTGCCGTTTGTCGCTGCCATCATTTCGTCAGATACCAGTCGCGGAGCACGTAGAAGGCCTTCTTCTTCTCACCCTTGTCGGAGAAGAGGCCCTTGCGGTTGTAGTAGTCCTGGATGCCGTTAAGCACACGACGGGGCGACCGGAAGTCTTTCAATATCCACGGGGTGGTACCGCTGAGGCCTTCTATCTTCTGGATCATGGCAATGTTCTGCTGATAGAGGTTCTCCTGGAACTCCTCCGTCCACCGCTGGTTCTTCTCCCCATGCAGGCCGTATTTGGCACCACCGCCAAACTCGCTGATGATGACGGGCTTGTCGTAGGGTATCTCCCATTCCATCTTCGGAGCATCGTTGACATCGCGATACCAGCCGATATACTGATTGAACGATACCACATCGACATACTCATGCATATTGTCCTGCAGACGGTTCTTGAAGTTGGAAGCCCCCGTGACCTCCATCGCCATCGAGATGAGCCTGCTCTGATCCAGCGATCGTGCATGTCGTGCGAGCCGTCCCAGGAAGTCATCGCGCTCTGGCGAGTGCGGTGTCTCGTTGGCAATGCTCCAGATGATGACGTTGGCACGGTTCTGATCGCGACGTATCATGTCGGTGAGCTGTCGCTGGGCATTGGCAAAGGTACCCTCGTTCTTCCAGGCGATGGTCCAGTAGCAGGGTATCTCGCTCCACACGAGGATGCCCATTCGTTCGGCCTCGCGCACGGCATGCTCGTTGTGGGGATAGTGAGCCAGTCTGACGAAGTTGCAGTTGAGTTCCTTGGCCCAGCTGAGCAGGGTGTGTGCGTCGTCTGTGCAGTTGGCACGCCCACCGCCGTTGGGTTTCTCCTCGTGTATGCTGATGCCCCTGAGGAAGATGGGCTGTCCGTTTAGAAGGATCTGCTTGCCCAGTGCCTCGATGGTACGGAAGCCGATAGAGTCGGTCATGACGTCGCTGGCATTGCCATCCAGTCTCACTTCTACGGCATAGCGCTTGGGGTTGTCAGGACTCCACAGCGATAGTTTCTTGGCTGCCACACGTAGCTTACCGCTCACCTTACCCTCGCCATCGGTAGTAAATTGCTGCGACAGCTTCAGTTCGGGGATGCTCAGTGTCACCGTCTGTCCGGCCACGGGCTTGTCGAGATTGGCACAGAAGCTGATCTCACGCCACTTGGCCTTTTTATCGTTGTTCTTCTCCAACTGTAGTTTAAAATTCTCCAGATAGGTAGTAGGCACCTTGACCAGCATAACGTCTCTTGTGATGCCGCCATAGTTCCACCAGTCGAAAATCAGTGTGGGCACGGCTTCTGTCTTACGCTTGTTGTCTACTTTCACGATGACGACGTTCTCGCCATTCTTCAGCAGTTGGGTGATATCGAAATTGAACGGTGTGAAACCCCCGATGTGATGACCTGCCTCCTCGCCATTCACCCATACGCGGCAGTCGTAGTTCACGGCTCCGAAGTAGAGCAGCGTGCGGTAGTTTTCGATGGGCACCTGAGCCTGGAAGCTCTTTTTGAACCATAGTGTGCCTTCGTAGAAGAAGAGACGGTCGTCCTGCGTATTCCAGTCGCCAGGAATCCGCATGGTGGGCGCCTTGTCGAAGTCATACTCGATGAGGTCCTCGGGTCGCTGGGGCTTCGCATTGCGGAAGAAGCCCCATCGCATGGGGTTCATACGGTAGTCGTAGTAGCCTTCCTCCTGTACGTCAACGAGATAGTTCCACTCGCCATTGAGCGACATAGACTCGCGTGATAGCACATTGCCCAGCAGAGGCACTTCTTTTGCCTGCATACCCAGTGCAGAGGCAGCCATACATAGAACAGTGATGATTGTAGCTTTCATGATTTGCTGTTTTTGGTTTTTGATATGCAAAGATATGAAAAGAATTGCACAACTCCAAACTTTTTCGTACTTTTGCACCCAAAATAATGAAAGATGGCAGAAATCGCAAGACGACTGAATGATTCGGCAACGGCCCGGTGGATTGTGTTGCTTATCGTAGCTACAGCCATGATGATGGGCTATTTCGTGAACGACGTGATGTCTCCACTGGAGACGTTGCTTGAGATGCCTCGATCAGAGGGCGGTCTAGGCTGGACGCCTGCCGACTATGGCTTCTTCTCCGGTGCCAGCGGTCTCATCAACGTCTTTCTGCTCATGCTGTTCTTCTCTGGCCTCATCCTCGACAAGATGGGCATCCGCTTCACGGGTGTGTTGGCTTGTTCGCTCATGGTACTGGGTACGCTCATCAAACTCTATGGTGTCACTGCCGACCTCTCGGGCGAGATCTTCGGCCTGCCCTCGTCTGTAGCGGTGGCCTCACTGGGCTTTGCCGTCTTCGGAGTGGGTTATGAGATGACGGGCATCACCGTGTCGAAGGCGATGGTACGCTGGTTCACCGGCCACGAGCTGGCACTGGCGATGGGCATCCAGCTGGCAATGGCTCGTCTGGGCACGGCGGCAGCACTCAGCATATCGGCTCCCATAGCACGTCGCTTCGCACTCTCCACACCGCTACTCGTCTCGCTGGCATTCCTGATCATCGGCTTGCTGGCTTTCTTCGTGTTCTGTGTCATGGATAGGAAACTCGATCGTTCTGGAGATGCCAAGGCTCAGGCTACGGACGATGACGAGTTCCGCTGGAGCGACATCGGACAGACATTACGCTCGCCTGGCTTCTGGCTCATCACGCTGTTCTGTGTGCTCTTCTACTCGGCAGTGTCTCCTTTCCTGAAGTTCTCCACCAAGCTGATGGTGATGAAGTATGGCGTGGATGCCGACCTGGCAGGGTTCTTCTCCAGTATAGCACCCTTTGGTACGATACTGATGACCCCGCTCTTTGGCTATGTCTACGACCGATATGGACGTGGTGTGACACTGGTCATCACGGGAGCGCTGCTGCTTACGGCTGTGCACTTTGGCTTCTCGCTGCCCCTGCATGGTGCTGGTGTCGCCATTGCCTTGATGGTGGTACTCAGCATTGGCTATTCCCTGGCTCCGGCAGCCCTGTGGCCCTGTGTTCCCAAGATTATTCCGCTGAAATGTCTGGGGACGGCCTACAGCATGATTTTCTTCATTCAGAACTTTGGTCGTACCATCATTCCCACAATAGTAGGACGAGCCAATGAAGTTGACCCATCCTATACGTCGTCGATGCTCATCTTCGGCTTCACGGCCCTCGGAGCACTGCTTGTTGCCGTGGCTATGCTGCATGTCGACCGTAAGAAAGGCTATGGCCTGCAGCTACCCAACATCCGGCATTAGTGCAACGTACAGATACTCGGTTTTGGTGAGCAGAAAACAAGGAACTGTCCTCCTGCCACCATTAGGTAAATCGTAGCTTTTTTGCAAGAGCTCAAATTTGAGCCCTTGTACTTTCTCCCATGCCGGCTCCATGTTTCGGATGGCTTGCCGATTTTACAAAGCGAAGCGACTAAAAGTAATCGGCTGCCGCTTTTACAAAGCGAAGCGACTAAAAGTAATCGGCCTGCCGCTTTTACAAAGCGAAGCGACTAAAAGAACATTTGCAAAAACACCAAAATCTTGCAGTTGCAAACACACTCGATTTCCCCTTTTCCCCTTTTCATTTTCATTGAACAAATACCAAAGCCCCTCGACAAGTTTTTTTTAATTCCGAAAAAAATCCGAAAAACCGAAAAGCCCGAAAATTTTTCTTTTTTCTCAGTAAAAGGTGCGGCAGCGGGGAGATCCGAAAATGGATCGAAAAGCCCCGAAAGGTCGAAGGGGTCGAAGGACTGGCATTTTGCCGTTTGCCGTTATGTACGTTGCTGCTGCAGCAACCTCCGGTGCTCATACTCCGCAGGCCTCAGCCGGATGGCACTCCCCTCCCTTATTGCAGGGGAAAGGCTACGGGTAGGCGAGCTTGCTCGGGAATGGGGTTAGCCGAAGGCGCGGGGTGGGGTTTGCAGAACTATCTATTACACCTAGCGTTACCACCTAGCGTTACCACCCTCGTTGCGGGCCCCTCGTTGCGGGCCGTCAGACCCCACCCCCAACCCCTCCCCTAAGAGGAGGGGAGGGGAAAGGCTACGGGTAGGCGAGCTTGCTCGGGAATGCGGCTAGCGCGATGTCCGCTCTTGGTGGCTGGCGCGATGTCCGCAATTGGTGTGGCTATCTGAATGTAGCCGACAACTTATACCTTATTATATTGCTGGTATGTCTGTCGTTGGCAGCTTCGGCCACTCAGGATATTGCAACCGACGCATTGGCTATATTGATGCACGAGGGGCGCGACAAGAGCATGGTGA
>JAIKWS010000128.1 GCA_024684515.1 Prevotella sp. | reverse complement strand
CCCCCTCAACGGTGTCATACCCGGTTGGACCGAAGGCGTGCAGCTGATGAAGGAAGGTGCCAAATATCGCTTCTTCATCCCCTACCTCCTCGGTTACGGAGAGAGTGGTGCCGGAAGCAGCATCCCTCCCTATTCCACCCTCATCTTCGACGTGGAACTGATCAAAGTGCTGTAGGGATGCGCTCGAAATGGCCACGTGCCTGAAAGTAGCAACAAGAACTTATCTATTAAACCCAATAAAAATTCAAAAAAAATGAAAAAGATTTCTATTATCATGGCAGTCGTCGTGGCTGCTATCCTGACATCTTGCAACCAGTCCGCTCCCACCGCATCTATGAAGAGCGAAATCGACACCCTCAGCTATGCTATCGGCATGAGCCAGACTCAGGGTCTGAAGGACTATCTCGTGATGCGCATGGGCGTCGACACCACTTACATCGACGAGTTCCTGAAGGGCTTCTATGAGAGCGCACAGTCCAGCGAAGACCCCAAGAAGACCGCTTACTATGCAGGTCTGCAGATCGGTCAGCAGGTCAGCACCGGTATGGTGAAGAACATCAACCAGATGATTTTCGGCGAGGATAGCACTCAGACAGTCAACGAGAAGAATATCTACGCAGGCTTCATGGCTGCCGTGGCCGGTAAGTTTGATGTCATGGACCTCGACTCCGCCAATAGCTACGTGCAGACTCACATGGACGCCATCCAGCAGGCTGCCAAGGAAAAGCAGTTCGGCGAGAACAAGAAGGCTTGTGAGGAGTTCATGGCCAACATCGCCAAGAAGGACGGTGTGAAGGAACTCGGCAACGGTGTGTACTATGAGGTGCTGACAGAAGGCACTGGTGAAGTCGCCGCTGACACCTGCCGCGTGAAGGTACACTACGAGGGCAAGCTCATCGACGGCACCGTCTTCGACAGCAACCTCGAGCGCGATCCGACTGTCTTTGGCGCCAGCCAGGTCATCCCCGGCTTCAAGGCTGCCCTGACCACTATGCCCGTGGGTTCCAAGTGGATTGTTTACATCCCTCAGGACCAGGCTTATGGTGCACAGGATATGGGCAACATCAAGCCTTTCAGCGCCCTGATCTTCACCATCGACCTCATCAGTATCGAGAAATAAAGAACGATGAAGTACCTGAAGTACATCTCTCTGGCTCTTGCTCTTCTGCTTTGCGTCAATGTCAATGCTGAAAAGCGGAAGAACAAGAAAGCCAAGAAAGCCGTTGTTGAGGAAAAGGTCGACACCGTGCCTATGCGGGATTTCAGCTATGCCTTCGGCATCGCCCAGACCAATGGTCTGATGAACTACCTCGTGCAGCGCATGGGAATAGACACCACCTATATGGCCGACTTCCTGCAGGGCTTTGAGTATGTGGAAGCCACACCTGAGGTGTTGAAGCTGAAGGCGTGGGTGGCAGGGACGGAGATCCGCCAGCAACTGGAGAACCAGATCTTGCCCCAGGCCAACCGACAGGTCAACGATTCCGTGGACTGCATTGACAGGGCACTGTTCGTCGACGGCTTCCGCTCGGCCATCGCCGGCACCCCGCGTATTCCCGAGGACAGCGCACAGGCTGTGACCGCCAGACAGTTGGCTTATTACCACAAAGTAAAGATGGAGGCCAAGTATGGTCAGAACCGCATCGATGGTGAAAACTTCCTCCGGGAGAACGCCAAGAAGGACAGCGTGAAGACCACTCCCAGCGGCCTTCAGTACAAGATCCTCACGGCAGGCACGGGAGCCATCCCCACCGCCACGCAGAAGGTGAAGGTCAACTACGAGGGCCGACTCATCAATGGCACCGTCTTCGACAGCAGCTACCAGCGCAAACAACCTGCCACCTTCGGTTGCAATCAGGTCATCAAAGGATGGACCGAGGCTCTGACCATGATGCCCGTAGGTTCCAAGTGGGAAGTCTATATCCCCCAGGAGCTGGGCTATGGTGAGCGCGAGGCTGGTAAGATACCTCCTTTCTCCGCACTCATCTTCACGGTAGAACTGCTGGAGATCGTCCCCTAAACACCAGACTCTCATCCAGCCACTCGCCTTTCCTGGTCATCATTTCTTTGTTTACTGGTGCAAGTGGAAATGCGGAACGAATAGCTGAGAAAGAGTTGCTTAGGCTACAAAATGACACCAAAACAACCTTTTGGTGTCATTTTTTCGTAAAAAATGATTGCTTAATGAAACTTTTTGCCTACTTTTGCCACCCAGAGGATTAATAAAATAAGGAAGATATGGAAAAAATAGACAGCCTTGACAAGAAAATCTTGGAGATTATCACGCGTAGCGCCAGGATACCTTTTAAAGATGTAGCAGCAGAATGCGGAGTCTCCCGTGCAGCTATTCATCAACGTGTGCAGCGATTGGTAGATATAGGTGTCATCACCGGTTCGGGCTACCACGTCAATCCCGTCTCGCTGGGCTATAACACCTGTACGTACGTGGGTATCACCCTTGAGCGAGGCTCCATGTACAAACATGTGGTGTCGGAGTTCGAGAAGATTCCCGAGATCGTGGAATGCCATTTCACCACGGGTCCCTATACGATGCTCATCAAGCTCTATGCCCGCGATAACGCCCATCTGATGTCGCTGCTGAACGACCGGTTGCAGGAAATCCCCGGTGTCATTGCCACGGAGACGCTGATATCCCTGAAGCAAAGTATTAAGAACGAAGTGCCCATCGGACTGTCGGAGAAGGACGTTGCTGCTATCAAGGCGCTCACCGCCAAGAAAGCAGGCCTCACCACCGATACTGCAGAAGACTAACAGAGCCGCCGGCAGTGCGTTGTCCTGAAGACCTCAGAGTCTGCCGGGGTCGTCGGACCTGCCATCTTGACTATGTTTCATTGGAAATCCCATCTTGATGCCCTCCATGCCAGTTATCCTGGCACGAAGCATAAGCCCGTGATAGGTATCACGGGCAATTTTGGCGATAAGGGTTGTGAGCTGGCCGAAGGATATTTCGAGAGTGTCCTCCGTGCCGGAGCCACACCCGTTGTGCTGCCTCCTACGGAAGATGCCGACGCGCTGGTCAGTATGCTCGACCGCATCGACGGACTGCTCCTCTCGGGAGGTGCCGACCTTAACCCGCTCTATCTGGGCGAGGAGCCCAGTCCGGCACTCCACAGTATCAACCCACGCAGGGACCTCTGCGAGCTGCTGTTGGTGCGGCTGGCCTACAACCGTCAGTTGCCGATGTTAGGTATCTGCCGGGGCATTCAGATGCTGGCGGCAGCCCTGGACGGAAAACTGTGGCAGGACCTGGGCGAACGTGAAATACCCTCGGATACCTCTTACGTCCCCTTGATAAAACACTCACAGGACCTCGACCGCGCAGTGCCCAGTCATACGGTGCGAACGGAAGAAGATTCGCTGCTG